>JBGSYU010000351.1:0-9069 GCA_041750715.1 Lacipirellula sp. | reverse complement strand
CAGTCGCAAGCGGACGTACGCCTTGGCCGTCGCCGCGGCGGCGGCCCTTGCTGCCTTGATAGCGTGGCAAGGCTACCGCAACGTGCAGGTACCGCTCGAAGCCGCAGCCACAGCGAAAGCGAGTCGCGAGGCGCTGACGCCGCTGCTGGACGCCTACGCGCAAGATGAAATCAAAGCCGCGGCGATAGGGGACTGGGTGAATTCCTCCGGCAATTTGCTCACGGAGCTCGATTACCTCACGCCGCATCTTCGCCCCGAACCGCTCGATAGCGACAAGTTCAAGGCGGAGCAGGACGTGGTGCTGACGAAGCTCGCGATGGCCAATCGCGAGCTCACGATCGACGGGGCGGTAAAGAGCAACGACGCCATCGGGCCGATCGAGAATCGTTTGCGCTCCGCCGATTACGAGGTCGATCGCGGACCCGTGGCCCCAAAGGCGGAGGGCGGGGTTCCCGGATATGGCGTGAGCGTCGTCGGCACGATTAAGCGCGTCGATTCGGCCGGCACGGCGACGGGAGACGTGCCATGACCCAACGCGAAAAGGCGCTCGTGGGCGCCGTGGCGACCGCGGGGGCGCTGTGGTTCGGGTCGCAGGGACTGACCCAATACCGCGATGCGATCAGTCGCAACGCGGCGGTGCAGCTTGAAGCCGAGCAGGCGCTCGCCGATGCACAGTTCGCGGAGCTGCGCGGGCAGAAGGCCCGCAAGCAGCTTAACGAGTGGATCAGTCAGTCGCTGCCCGTTAATCGCGAGGTGGCGGAATCGCTCTACCAGGATTGGCTACGCAGCCAGCTCACGGGGGCCGGTTTGGAGGTGGCGGAGCTGTCGGACAAATCGGGCCGCAATCGAAATCCCCAGTTCGGCGAAGTTTCCATCGACGCGCGTGCGACCGGAACGCTGGCGCAGGTCGCCGACTTCTTGTACCGGTTCTACACGGCGCCGCACCTGCATCGCCTCGCCGGCGCGACCGTCACTGCGACAGATGGCGGGCAGAAACTAACTCTCAACCTAACGGCCAGTGCGCTGATCCTGCCCGATGCGAAGCGGGCCGACCGGCTGGCCGATGGCGAACCGCTGAAGCTGGCGAAGTCGTTGGAGGCGTATCGCGATGCGCTGGTGGGGCGGAATCTGTTTGTCGCATACAGCCCGAAGTCGGATGCCAAGGCCTCCGAGCAGAAGGACGAGATTGCCGCCGGGTCGGTGGTCACCGCCATGTACTACGGCCTGGGCGGTTGGCAAATGGACGTGCGAAAGAAGGACGCCGCCGACTTGCTTCACTTCCATCAGGGCGACGAGATTGAAATCGGCAAGGTGAAGGGCAAGGTGATCGACGTCGACGGCGATCGCCGGCGGGCGATCATCGAGACGGATAAAGGCCGCATCGAGATTCGCCTGGGGCAGAATTTCGGTGAAGCCGTGGCGGTGGAAGCGCCAGCGGCGTAGATCGTCGAGCCATCCTGGCTCGGCAGACGCCCGCACACGCCCTTCTAACGCCATCCGGAGCGCAGCGAAGGATCTAGCGCACTGGCAGATTCTTCGCGGCGCTCAGAACGACAGGGACGGCTGGTGATACCGTTTGCCCGGCAATGGCGATGTCATTCTGAGGTACTCCGAAGAATCTAGCGCAGACCCTTCGGAGTACCTCAGGGTGACGGGCAAACGGTATCACTACCCAGGGACGGCCTCACACAGCCGAACGAGGAGCATGCTAGCGTTGCTGGCTTTCTGAATCTGCGGTCGTTCCTCCCCGAAATACTGGCGCGTCCTGGCAAACCTTGCCGATTATTCCGATTGTACGGCCGACCGCGCCACGCGCTGTCGTTGTCACGTCGGATCTCCTTGAGGCGAACGGCCCGATGTCGCTCTTCACCGCATGCAAAAATCGTCCGCTGGGAACCCTTGGCGGCCTCGCAGTGCTAGCGATCGCCTTTGGGATCGCCGGGCGCGGGAAATCGCCGACGACCGCGGAAGAGGCGCCCTTCTTTCGAGCGACGCCGATAGTGCATGGCGGCGAAACGACGACAGCGCCCGTGTTCGTGGCTCCGGCGGCGGCGCCAACGGTTCAAGCCGCTAAGCCGGCGAGCGGCGCCCTGCCGGCGGTCGAGGATCGCGGTCTGTTGAAGGTGCTCACGGCGGAGGAACTTCATGCGCGACTCGAAAAATCGCTCGATCGGGCGATTCCGCGGATGCCGAATGACGGCACGCCGTGGTTGCGATTCTCCATCGACGGCGGGGACGGGGCGCCTGTGCTCATCGCGGCGAACCAGCAAACCGGCGAGCTGCGACTGGTGGGTCGCCCCGACCAGCTAAACGCCTGGCGGCAAATCGTCGCGGCGCTCGACGCGCCCCCTACCGAGAATCGCGTAACTCAGCTCTTGGCCGCGGATAAGAAGGCCGTTCCGCAAATCAAACAAACCGTGGGCGTGCTCGTCGCGCAGGTCCAGCCGCAGCAAGATCCTGCCGCGGGGCTGGCCGGCCTGGCCGAGGCGAGCCAGCGGGGCCTGCTCGGACCGGTGCAAATCGACGTCGTCGAAGGGACCGACTTCTTCGTCATCCGCGGCAACCCGGCCGACGTGGCACGGGTGATGGCGGTCATTCGCCAGATCGAAGACATGAGCCGGGTGAGCGCGCCGGAGGTCGTGGTGCATCCGCTTCAGAATGTCAATTCCGAGGCGATGGCCCTGCTGATCGCGCAGATATTCGGCCCCGCGCCGGAAGGCGGTTATAGCTTGAGCGGCTTTTACGGACCGCTGATGGTGTTGCCCCTGGGGCGGCCCAATGCGGTGCTGCTCATCGGCTCTCCAAAGACGGTCGATAAAGCGCAGGAACTGCTCCGGCAACTGGACGTCGGCGGTGAAACGACGACGCAGTTCGAAATCTTTCGACTGAAGAACGCCAGCGCTGAGGAAGCGAGGCAGTTGCTCGAGCCGATCTTCGCGGCCCAACCGAACGAAGACACGGGCTTGGTCCCGCCGCTCACGCCCAAAGCGCTGGTGTTCGCGGAGACGCGTACCAATTCGCTGATCGTGCGCGCTGGGCCCAGCGACATGGCAGAGGTTCGCAGGCTTGTCGAACAAATCGACCAGCCGGGCGGCGAGCGCGTGAACGAAATTCGCGTGTTTCGGCTAAAAAACACGTTGGCCTTCGACCTCGCCCCCATCCTGCAGCGGGCCGTCCGCGGCGGCGGGCAGGGCGATAGCCCGAACCAGGATCCGGGTGGGCTCGCCTCGCTGCTGCGATTGGTGACGATCGACGCGCAGGGCCGGCAGGTACTGCAGTCGGGCGTGTTGGCCGGCGTGACGGTCAACGCCGATCCCCGTGCCAATACGCTCATCGTCTCGGCGCCGCCGGAGAGCATGGCGCTGATGGCGGCGCTTATCGAGCAGCTCGACGTGGCGCCCGATGCGGTGGCCCTACTTAAGGTGTTCACAATCAAAAACGGCGACGCGGTGTCACTGGCCGAGATGCTGCAAGACCTGTTCAGCACGGGCGACCAGGGCGGCGGCGGCGGCCAGCAGGGCGGCGGCGGCGGGGGCGGCGCTAATCAAGCCGGCAACCGAATCTTCAGTTTGCGTTTTTCCGTGGACGAGCGGACAAACAGCATCATTGTTGCCGGCAGCAGCGATGAACTGCTCGTCGTCGAAGCGGTGCTCGTGCGGCTTGACGCCAGCGACAGCCGCCAGCGGATCAACCATGTCTACAAATTGAAGAACGCCGATGCCGAGCAAGTGGCGTTCGCGTTGCAGGAATATTTGCAGCAAAAGCGGGAGGTCGAAGCGACGGCGCCGGGGGCCAGCAGCCCGTTCCAACAGATCGAGCGGGAGATCGTCATCGTCGCGGAGATCAATAGTAATAGCCTGATCGTGTCGGCGACGCCGCGTTATTACCAAGAACTGGAAGACATCATCCGCAAGGTCGACGAAGAGGCGCCGATCGTGATGATCCAGGTGCTGATCGGCGAGGTGGCCCTGGGCGACACGGACGAATTCGGCGTCGAGCTAGGGTTGCAGGACTCGGTGCTGTTCGACCGCAGCCTGCTGGAGAACATCACGAATATTACGACGACGACGCAAACGCAATCGGCCGGCGGCGCCGTCACGACCGTAACGCAACAACAGGTGCAAAACGCCGAGCTGTCGCCGGGCTTTGCCTTTGGCGACGCGACCACGCCGCTGGGCAATTCGGGCAGCGATCGCTCGATCGCCACGGCCGGCGTTGCGGCGGCGTCGGGACTATCGAGCTTCGGCGTGGGTCGCGTCAGCCAGGCGGCCGGGTTCGGCGGGTTCGTGCTGTCGGCGTCGAGCGAAAGCATCAGCTTGCTTCTTCGCGCGCTGCAGGAGTCGCAACGGCTGGAGGTGCTTAGCCGGCCGCAGATCATGGCGCTGGACAATCAGACGGGCCGGGCGTTCGTCGGCCAAGTCGTGCCGTATATCACGCAAAGCACGCTCGATACTGCCGGCGGTCGCACCAATACGATCACCTTCCGCGACGTCGGGCTGGAGCTACTGGTGCGGCCGCGAATCAGTCCCGACGACCTGGTGGTGATGGAAGTCTACGCGGCAAAGAGCCAGCTCGGCGCCATCGCCGACGGCGTGCCGATCTCGATCGCTCCCAATGGCGCGGCGATCAACGCCCCGATCATCGACACGATCTCCGCGGAGACGACGATTAGTGCCGTCAGCGGGCAGACGGTCGTGCTGAGCGGGTTGCTCACCAAGCGCGACCGTGAGTTGCATCGCCGCGTGCCGCTGCTGGCCGACATTCCGCTGTTGGGCGATTTGTTCAAATTCGACGCCAAGCAAGTCGAGCGCGCCGAACTGCTCATCGTGCTGACGCCGCATGTAATTCGCAGCCGCCGCCAGTCGGAACTGCTCAAACAGGTCGAGTCGTCGCGAATGAGCTGGTGTTTGTCCGACGTGGTCGACATGCACGGACCCGCCGGGCTACGGAGCCGTCAAGACACCTTGGGCGCCGCGCAGGCCGAGGCCGTTTACCCGACGGACATACCGAACGAGAACGGCGTGTTCGCGCCGGAAATATTGGGACCGCCGCTGGCGCCTACGCTGGCCCCGCCGATGGGGCCGATGATGGGACCGGCGGTCAGCGGGCCGCCGGCGGAACTGCCGACGCCGACGTTGGAACCAACACGATGATCGATGGTATTGAAAGCCACCGGCTGTGCCGGTGGACCAATGACCGTGAGGCTTTCCTCGGGGGCGGTCCCCCGGCAGAGCCGGGGGCTTTGATGAATGATGAACTGTAAATCCAGTTGCTGCGGAAGCCGCGCCGTGGCCGTGGTGATGTTGCTGGCGATGGTGTCGACCGCGGTCGGCTGCGCTAGCCAATCGAAGAAGTGGAAGTTCGCCCACTGGGACGTCCGCAAGGCGGTTGGCATGAAGAAGGACGAGGAAAGGCCGGCGCCGGAGGTTCCCACGCGGCTCGTGGCGACGTGGACGGAAACGGTGCTTAACAAAGCGGGGCAGCCGCCTACGCGCGGGTTCGGCGGCCGCATCGCATTTTTCAAGCAGGCGTCGGACGATGCGGTTCGAGTCGACGGGCAGTTGGTCGTCTACGCGTTTGACGAAACGTCGCGGCCCTCGCACGAGACGCATCCTTCGCGGCGATTTATCTTTCCCGCCGACGAAATCGTCCGCCACGAGAGTGAGTCAAAGCTCGGGCCGGCGTACAGCTTCTGGTTGCCATGGGACGAAGTGGGCGGGCCGCAGCGGAATATCAGTTTGATCGCCCGGTTCGAACCCAAGGGCGGGCCGATCGTCGTCGGCGAGCAGACGAAGCACTTTTTACCGGGAGCATCACTGGACGCGACGCCTTCGCCACAGGTGGCGGACGGCGAAAACTCAGCCATCGTGAACAAAATACGCTTGGCGACTTACGCCGATGATGCTGTGGCCGCCATGCCGGCGTTGGCCGAGCCGCCGAGCGGGCAAGCAGGAGAAGACAAGCTGCGGATGTCGACGGCGACGATCGCCCTGCCGTCGCGGTTGGGCGCCGCGGTCCAGCGGGAAGGCACTAAGACATTCGATGCGCGTGCGACCGGCGGGCTGCCGATTTCGCAGCTCGCTGCGCTTCCATCGCAGCAACAGGCTGTAGCAGGGGTCTGTGACCCCGGAGCCCTCGGCGAAACGCCGGCCTCACAGAGGCCGGCTACACCTAGGGCGTCGGCCCCGGCGGCGGCTGGATCGTTACGAGATTCTCTACTCGAGACACTCCCGGCTCGAGCGAGGCAATCCGCTCGAGCAGCATCCGATCGTGCTCGGTAGCGACCACGCCGCGTAAGAAAGCGGTGCGACCGGCCATTTCTACCTGCGGCGACCCGACGCCGCGGATTTCCATCACGCGGGACAGTCGCGTCTGGATTTCGAGGTTCGCCTGCCCGGATGGCGCCAGCGGCAAATCGAACGCAGGTTGCAAGCGAACGCGCACCGCAGGCGGCCCTGCGTTCCGCTCCCGCCAGCGACGACGCGACTCGCGCATTTCGTTGAGATTCTCGATCATCGCGTCCATCATCCCGCCCGGCCCGCGGCCGCCGGAAAGGCTGTCGAAACTCGTGCGGACGTCGTTCGCATCGCGACCGACGAATCCGCCTTCTTGAAACCGCTCGCCGGCGGTTTGCGCCAGGCCGGCCGAGATCGGCCCTTGTCCGACCACGCCCTGGCCGGCGACGCCCACACCGGTTCCACCGGCGCCGGCGCCGTTGCCAAATCCGCCGGGCTGGCCGAAGCCGCTGGGCTGCCCCGTGCTAATGCCCGACGAGAACGGCAATCGTTGCTGGCCGCCGCCGCTTTGGGAGTTGCTGCGGAGGGTACTGGAACGAGACTGCCCGGTCGTGCCGCGGGTTCCCTGGGCGTTCGAGTCGCCGGCCAGTATCGCGGCGGCGAAGAGGGCGGCGACGGCTGGCGCCATCGCGAAAGTTAATCGCTGTCGCATCGGAATTGCCTCACGGCCGGTGTGATCGAGGTCAGCCTAAGTATACCACCCCGCGGCGGCGGAACCAAAAGGGTTTGAAGAACCCCCAGGAGAACTGCAAAGTCCCGAGGGCACGGTCATTCTGAGGTACTCCGAAGAATCTGGCCGGACTCTTCGGAGTACCTCAGAGTGACAGCTTCCGGACTTTGCAGTTCTCCAGGAAGAACCCCTGGAGAAGCGCAACGTCCAGAAGCCGTCACCTCGCCGCAGCGAGTCGCCGTGGCGACCTGAGGTACTCCGAAGGGTCTGGCCAGATTCTTCGGAGTACCTCAGAATGACGAACTCGGCGGGACTTTGCAGAAAACGGGGTGTTCGATGATGGAGTTCTTCGCAACAAACGCGTCGGGGATGCGGGCGAAGTGGGTGTCCTACGGCGCGAGCCTGGCCGAGCTGTGGGTTCCCGATCGCAACGGCAAGCTGGCCGACGTAGTGCTGGGGTTCGACGACGAGGCGGGCTACCGCTCCGCGGACAATCAGCACTTTGGCTGTGCGACGGGGCGGGTGGCCAATCGGATCACCGGCGGCAGGTTCACGCTGGACGGGCGCGAGTACCAGTTGGCGCAGAACGTTGGGCCAAACCATTTGCACGGCGGTCCCGACCGCGGCTTTGGCAAAGTTGAATGGGACGGCGAGGCGTTTGAGGGCGAGAGCGGATCGGGCGTGCGGTTTCACTACAACAGCCCCGATGGCGAGGAAGGCTACCCGGGCACGCTCGACGTGACGGTGACGTACACGCTCACGCCGGGCGGCGCCATCCGCATTGAATACGAGGCGACCACCGACAAGCCGACGGTCGTCAATCTCACGAACCACAGTTATTTCAATCTCGCCGGGCACGGCGCGCCGACGGTGCTCGACCACGAGGTGTGGATCGCCGCGGAACGATACACGCCGAAGAACGAGCACGACATCCCCACCGGCGAGATCGCCGACGTGGCGGGGACCCCGCTCGACTTGCGGCAGCGGCGCGCCCTCGGCGACCGCATCGCCGAACTTGGAGAGAGCAAGCCGAGCGAGGGCTACGACCACAACTTCGTGCTCAACGGCCCGGAGAGCATGATGCGTCTGGCCGCAGAGGTTTACCACAGGGCGTCGGGGCGCACGATGCGCGTCCACACCGACCAACCAGGCGTGCAGCTCTACGTGGGCAACATGCTACGCGGCCAAACGGGAAAGGGCGGCGCGACGTATCCGCGTCGCTCCGCGTTGTGCCTGGAGACGCAGCACTTTCCCGACTCGCCGAATAAGCCGCAGTTTCCGACGACCGTTTTGCGCCCCGGCGAAACGTATCGGCAGACCTGCGTTTATGAATTCGGCGTCGAAAGCGCGGAATAGGAAATAACCGCCAAGGACGCCAAGAGCGCCAAGGAAAGAAAAATGAAATCGGTTTTCCTTGGCGCTCTTGGCGTCCTTGGCGGTTCAACTCCTCTCTATTCATTATTCGAAGCGAATTTCAAGAATCTTGAACTTGTTCACCCCCGCCGGGACTTCCACCTCCGCGGTTTCGCCGACCTTTTTGCCGATCAGGCCTTGCGCGAGGGGGCTGGTGACGTTGATTCTTCCCGCGTCGTAGTCCTCTTCGCCGGCGCCGACGAGCGTGAATTGCTCGGTGTCGCCAAATTTTAGATCTTTCACGACGATCGTGGCGCCGAACACCACTTGGTCCTTGGGCATCGTGGCCACGTCGATGATCTCGGCCCCGGCGAGCTTGCTTTTGAGCATGTTAATCTTGGCCTGCAGCAGGCCTTGGCTCTCGCGGGCGCCGTGGTATTCCGCATTTTCCTTCAGGTCGCCGTCGCCGCGGGCCGTGGCGATGCGCTTCTCGATCTCCGGCATTTGAACGTTCTCCAGCTCGTTCACTTCGGCCTTGATCTTGTCGTAGCCGGTGCGGGTCATCGGGATGCGTTCGGACATATTTGGCCTCGGCTCAAAAAAAGCGGGTCTTCCTTGCGGAAGACCCTCGTTGGATTCCCAGATTGTTTATTGCTGGCGGTGCGGTGTAAAGGGCGGAGGCGGAAAGGGGTCGGGAGTCTTTTGCGACTAGCGACTTCACATTAGCGGAACGCACCCAGTCGCAAAAGA
>JBGSYU010000350.1:0-8724 GCA_041750715.1 Lacipirellula sp. | reverse complement strand
CGAAGCTGCCCCTCGACCACCTCCACGGCATCGAAAATCAACCGGGGCGAGCGGACGGCTTCGAGCCCAGCCTGCCAAATTTGGAGGGCGTCTCGACGGAGTTGAGCAGCGGATCGCGGCATTAACGCAGAGAAATTCGTGGGGAGACGAATCGTCAGCCGAGCGAAAAAACTTAAGAGGAGCGATTGACAGTACGTCGGAGAATCAGATAATTAGCCACGATACGATACTGAGTCTCATTAACAAGTAATTGGGTCGCCAAGTCATCCGAAGCAACGGTGGAGGACCTTTCGACGATGGGAAGAACCAGAGTTTTTACCGGCAAGCTTCATCCGTTACGGGGCGCGTTTACCCTTGTCGAACTGTTGGTGGTCATCGCGATTATCGGCGTATTGGTCGCGTTGCTGCTCCCCGCCGTTCAAGCCGCCCGCGAGGCTGCGCGGCGCGGCCAGTGCCTGAATAACCTTAAGCAAATCGGTTTGGCGACGCATCAGTTCCACGACGCTAACGGGGAATTGCCTGCCAGCTTCATCACGCAGCAAACTACGGGTACTTACGATAGTTGGAGCATTCAGGCCCGGCTATTGCCTTTCCTAGAACAAGGGAACATCTACAGCGGCATCAATCTCAAAATCACCTACAAAGATTCTACTCAGGTCGTCAACGGCGTTCAGATTACGTCTCTGCGAGTGCCTGTTTATCGCTGCCCGTCAGAGACCGGTGAAGAGCAGCGAGTCGACGGCAGTACCACCTGGGCCCCCATGAGCTATGGGGCTAGCGTGGGGACGTGGTTCGTTTACGATCCCGTCACGCAGGAGGGCGGCGACGGCGCCTTTGCCGCAAACGGGAAGCACGGGTTTGACGGCGTCACGGACGGAACCAGCAACACGCTCTGCTTCGCCGAAGTGAAGACGTGGCAACCTTACCTGCGGGAAGGAAAGAACCCGGACACGGTCGACGCGCCGATTCCTGCGACGGCGGCCGAAGTTGCCGCGTTGGGCGGCGACTTCAAGGCCGACAGCGGACACACGGAGTGGACCGACGCCCGCGCCCACCAGACGGGCGTTACGGCCGTGTTCGCGCCGAACACGCGGGTCGACTTCGCCAGTAGCATCGGCCAGGTCGACGTCGACTTCACCAGCGCGCGTGAAGGCCAGAGCACGTCGAAGACCTACGCCGCGGTCACCGCGCGAAGCCATCACTCGGGCATCGTGAACGCCTCGCTTCTGGACGGTTCGGTGCGGCCCATCACCGATCAGATCAATCTGGCGGTGTGGCGCGCGCTGGCGACCCGCGCCGGCGATGAGACGACCGGCGAGTTTTGACGTATGAGCGCGTCATTCTGAGCGGAGCGAAGAATCTAGTATCACGCTAGATCCTTCGCATCGCTCAGGATGACGGTCGCGATCTAGGCAAATCGTAATAGCGCATATTTCTTCTTACCGATGCGTAGGACGACGACCGATTCGCTCGCCAGGTCTGCCAAGGTGAGCGCTGCGTCGACCGATTCGACGCGGCGGTTGTTTACATAGGCGCCCCCTTGCGACACGGTGCGGCGGGCTTCGCCCTTGCTCGCAGCCAGGCCGGCCTCGCACAACGCATCGACGATTAGTAGCCCCGGGGCATTGAGCATGCCGGCCGAAAGCTGTTTGCTCGGTACATCGGCGAAGATTTGCCCCAGTTCGGCGTCCGTGAGCCGCGAGATCTCAGCCCCGAAGAAAATGCCAGTGGCTTGTTGCGCAGCGGCAAGGCCCGCTTCGCCGTGGACGAGTTGCGTCAGCTCCTCGGCCAGCCGGCGCTGGCTCTCGCGCTTCGCCGCGTCCGCTGTCCGCGCCGCGTCGAGCGATTCGATTTCCTCTCGCGGCAGCTCGGTCAGCAGCCGCAGGCAGTTGCCGGCGTCGGCGTCGTCGACGTTCAGCCAGTACTGGTAGAAGTGGTAAGGGCTGGTCCGCTCGGGCGATAGCCACACGGCGCCCGATTCGGTCTTGCCCATTTTCGTGCCGTCGCTCTTCGTGAGCAGCGGCCAGGTGAACCCGTAAAGCTGCACGCCCTTCATCCGCCGGGCGAGGTCGACGCCCGCCGTGATGTTTCCCCACTGGTCGCTGCCGCCGGCTTGCAACTCGCAGCCGTAGGCCTGGTGCAAATGAACGAAATCGTACGCCTGTAGCAGCATGTAGCTGAACTCGGTGTAGCTCATGCCGGCCTGCGGGTCGGCCCCCTCGCCGCGACCCAGCCGGCTCTTCACCGAATCCTTGGCGAGCATCACGTTCACGGGGAAGTTCTTGCCGACGTCTCGCAGAAATTCCAGGTAGCTCCTCGGGCCGGTCCAGTCGAAGTTGTTCACAAGCAGCGCCGACGAGGCGCCGGCGTCAAAGTCGATGAAGCGGCGCATCTGAGCGGCCATGCCGGCGACGTTGGCCTGGAGCTGTTCCATGCTGAGCAGGTTTCGCTCGGCGCTCTTGCCGCTAGGATCGCCGATCATGCCGGTCGCGCCGCCGACGACGGCGATCGGCCGATGCCCGGCCTTCTGGAAGCGGCGGAGCACCATCACCCCCAGCAGGTGGCCGACGTGCAGGCTGTCGGCCGTGGGGTCGAACCCGGCGTAGACGGTACGCGGCTGCTGGTCGAGCCAGACGCCCAACGCGGGGTCGGTCGTTTGGTGAACCAAGCCGCGCCATTGAAGATCGTCGAGAAAGCTCATTGCGCCCATTTGCTTCGGTGTTAGTTGGAACTAAGGACGGGGGAGATTACCACAAAGACACGAAGGGCACCAAGGAAGAATCGGGGCCGCTGGACCTTCGGATTTGCAGGGTGGTTTCTCAAGACCACATCCTGTCGATCCATGCCCTACTGTAATCCTGTCAAATATTCTTCTCGTGTATTCCTTAGTGTCCTTCGTGCCTTAGTGGTTCAATTATCTCCAAAGATCATCATCCCCAAACGGATGTGACATCCCCTCCGGCTTCGTCTTCGGCAGCACTTTGAGGATTTGCTCGGCAAGGCGGAGGTCGTCCTTCGTGGCGATCTTGAGATTCATCGGTGAACCCTCGACCAGCGCCACCGGCACGCCGAGTCGCTCGACTAACTGGGCATCGTCCGTCGGTGAGGCCCCGGCCCGGGCGGCGTAAGCCTTGTTAAACAGCTCGCGGCGAAATACCTGCGGGGTCTGGGCCTCCCACAGACCGCCGCGGTCGACCGTCTCGGCGATCACTGCGCCAGTCTGCCCGCCCTTGATCGAGCGCTTGAGCGTGGCGGAAATCGGCACGGCCAGAATTGCGGCGCCGGTCGCCTCGGCGGACGCGAAGACCTGGTCGATCCACTTGTCCGCCAGGCATGGCCGCGCCGCGTCGTGGACGGCAATGAAGTCGACGTCGTCGCGAACTTTGGCCAATGCGTTCTGAATCGAGTCGGCCCGCTCCTTTCCGCCGGTGCAAACTTCCACGCCCATGATGGCGAGATTGGCGCCAAACTTTCGGCCGAATTCCTCGCGATCCTCCTCGGCGACGACCACGATCACCTGCTTCACATCGCGGCGATTGAGAAACCGCTCGGCCGAATACAGCCACACGGCCCGGCCGCCCAGCACGGCAAACGGCTTTTTATAGTGCGGATCGCGAAACCTGGTGCTGCGGCCCGCGGCGGGGAGTATGACGGCAAAGGTGGACATGGTTTTCACAATCCCCCTCTCTTGAAGGTCGCAGTTCAATAGTCTAACGCCCGCAACCGGACGAAGAAATCGGGCGGCGTTTAGCGTAGAATAACGTGGGGCTTCAATTCTGGCGCCCCAAACGGTTCAGTAAGAGTGATTCGATGAGCGATTCCGACCCCCGTCACGCCGAACTCGTCGCCTGGCTCACGGAGCGCGGCCACTCGCCCGATGAGATTTCGAAGATCCTTGCCAAGGTCGACCAGTACGACGCGGACATGATCAACGAGTCGATTTTCGATTCCATTGACCGCGGGGATTTTGATATCGCGGCCGTGATTAAGGAAGCGTTGGGGGAGCGCTAAGCCGCAAGCGGCTGGCGACGGTGGTTGTTCGGGCTACGCCGATTTTGCGGAGGCGGCTTCTCGTGGCGGCATAACCTACTCTTTGCTTGGGTACTCCACACGAGTTGCGAGGATTGTCGTTCCGTGATTGTTGCCATGCCGGTTGAGATTTGGGACGCGCGAGATTTCACGCCAGAGCAGGCTCGGGCCATTGGCGAGCTTATCAACCACGTCTGGCCCAAGGCGACGTTAACTGCTGAAGACCGCGCCGAACAGCAGTTGGACATCGGCCGGGAATACGACGGGCCGGCGGCTCAGGCGCCAAGGGCGCTGGTGATCGTCGAGGCGGGTCGCGTGGTCGCCAACGCCACGATGCGGCCGCGGACGATCGGCACGGAGCGGGGCGAGATGATCATCGGCGGACTGGCGCTCGTTTGCACCGACCCCGCCCTGCGCGGACACGGACTGGGCGAGGCGGTAGTTCGCGCGGCGTTCGATTTGGTCGACGCCGGGGACTTTCAATTCGCACTGTTTCAAACAAAGCGTCGCTTGCAATCGTTTTACGAGAAGTGCGGCGCGACGCCGGTGGACAACCGGATCGTTAATTCGCTCGGCGATGATCCCGAGGCCAATCCGTTCTGGGACGAGGTTGTGCTGCGGTATCCCGCGAATGGGAATTGGCCGGCAGGGACGATTGACCTGCGCGGGCCGGGGTATTGAAGCGCCGCTTGCTAGAGATGGACATTCTGAGCGCAGCGAAGAAACTAGCGGCTCACCAGATCCTTCGCTGCGCTCAGGATGACAGACCACTACCATCAACACGACTACCGCGCTCCGGCGTTGCGTAGCTTCGCCCGCGCCCGAGTCAGCATTGGCCCGACGCTGTTGGTGGGCATGCCCGTCGTCCGGCTGATCTCTTGGTAGGTTTTGCCTTCCAGATGATACATCCGCACGACTGCGGCCTCCGAGTCGTCGAGTTGCTCCATGAGCTGCTCGACTTCTTCGCGGTCCGTCAAACGCTGTTCGCTCGCCGCATCGGCGGCGGCGACCTCGGCGGCGGTTCCCACGGGCGTCGCGGAGCGGGTCTCGACCAGCTTGCGTACGATCACCCGACGGGCGACGACGGTTAAGTAGGTCGCCAGACTGCTCTTCCCGCGAAAGCGCCGCAGCACCGCGAAATCGTCCCGAATCAGGGTCAGCATGACGTCGGCTGTTAAATCCTCCCGGTCGGCGGAGGTGAGCATAATCGACCGGCAACGGGCCGTGTGGTTCACGACGTGGATGGTCAGCCCCGTGAAACGATCGACGAAGTCTTCCCAAGCGCGAGGCTTGCGAGCCAGGCAACGATCGAGCAGGTTTCGGTCGATATCGGAAAGCGCCACTTCGGTTCACCACCAGGTAGGTCGAGGCCCGTACGAGTTTGGCCCATCGGCGAGCAGCGCGCGAGAGTTGCGAGGCTCCCCTCGATTTTAGATAGCGGCGCACCCCGGAGCAAGGCAATGTCTGCGCTCCGGCGACGGGTTTGATGCGAAGGCGCGACCAAAGTCCGCCGAAAGTGCGGGTTACATAAGGTTTTCATCGGGTTGACACCCCCTGGGGGCAACTCTAAGATGCCCGCGACAGGGCGCGCCGCGAGAGCAAAAGTCGTTCGCACGTCAACACTTGCCGGCCGTTTGGCGGCAGTGCTACGATGTTCTTCGTCGCCCGAGCGGCAGCCGGTGCTCGCAAGATCCGACCATTCTGTTACGACGCGCTAAGAAGGAGAATTTCCGCTATGACCCACGTTGTGTGCGAGCCATGCTTCGCTTGCAAATACACCGACTGCGTGGTCGTTTGCCCGGTAGAGTGCTTCTACGAAGGGGAGCAAATTCTTTACATCCATCCGGATGAATGCATCGACTGCGAAGCCTGCGTGCCGGAGTGCCCCGTGGAAGCGATTTTTCACGAAGACAACGTGCCGGAAGAATGGAAGGATTTCACGGCGCTCAACGCCGAGATGGCCTCGCAGTGCCCGGTCATCACGTAAAAGAAAACGCCGCTGGCGGAGCAGTGATTCGCCGCCTTCGTACAAAACCAACAACAGCCGTCGGCGGCGGAAGCGCTGTCGACGGCTTTTTCGTTTAGACGCGCGAATCGCGATCTTTGGTCATTCTGAGCGGAGCGAAGAATCTGGTCCTTGGTACGCGGGCCGGACCCTTCGGAGTACCTCAGGGTGACAGGGTTCGGGCGCCGGGGTGCATTCAGGTAACAGGGTTCGAGAGCGCGGCTACTTGAGGTCCACCGACCAGTACGCGTTGTCCAAGAAGTTCTTCCAGCTCGCATACTTCGGGTTCCCAAGCTTGATCGTCAGCATCGGGCTACGCTTCGGCCGCACTGGCTTCTTGATGAGCTTCATGTGCGCTTCCTGCGGCGTGCGGCCGCCCTTGCGAACGTTGCAGCGGACGCACGCGCACACCAGGTTCTCCCAGCTCGTATCGCCGCCGCGGCACGAGGGCAGCACGTGGTCGAGGCTCAATTCGCTGGTCGCAAATCGCTTACCGCAGTACTGGCAAAGGTTCGCGTCGCGCGCGAAGATATTTCGCCGATTCAGCCGCACGCGCTGCTTGGGCAGGCGATCGTACTGCAACAGCCGCAGCACGCGCGGCACGCACACGTCGAAGTTGACGCTGCGAATCCAGTCCTCGTGGGGCGAGCTCTCCTTGAACGCGGCCCGCAACTCGCTGATTTCTCGCCACGACTCGAAGTCGTAATTCGTGTACTGACCGTCTTCGATGTGGATGACTTCGGCCAGGCAGTTTACGAGCAAGCCGAATGCTCGCCGCACGTTTACGACATGGACCGCCATATAGTGGCGATTGAGAACGAGAACGCTAGCGTTCAATCCGCTCGATTCGACGGTCGACATTCCAGTTGCACTCCCACGCGCTTCGAGAAAGATCGCAACGCCTTTCCCGCCAGCACGCCAAGCGGCAAAGCCCACACGCTCGCCGTCTTTAGGCGACTCATGCGCTTCTTCGCTGCGACCGGCGCCTACAATCTAGGCGTCAGCCGTTATCGGCGTGTGAAGGTGAACGCTGCCAGGCGGGACGCGGCAGCGCCCGGAACCGGAGACGATAGTTACGCAATCGCATGGCCGCCCTGGCGCGCGAATCGAGCACGGCTCGATCTGCGGCAAACGGCGGTGTCGTCCGCGACTACGTTCTCTGCATTCTAACCCCGGGAAAATGGCAAAACCAGTGCGGTGTACGATTTCGCATTTCCGCGCCATGGGAGTGGGCCGTTGGACAGCCCGTGCTCGGCAGCGCCGATTACCTTCGCGCACCACGGCAAACGGTTCACAACGACTCAACTCAGGCCCCGAAGACGCATTCCTTAGGCATGCCATTTGCCGAAGGAGGCCGCACCGCGGCGCAGGGTTTGCGCGGCAACTTTTGGGCGCCAATGTCCGCCATCGAGATTCGCCGCAGAAAGCTGCAAGGATTATCTTGCGACGAACGCGAGAGTGTCGTTAGGATGAACCGTGGGGAGGCGCTCGACGGAACCAAGCGTTGACAGAAACTTTTCCTTTGGGGGCGGCGGTCATGCTTCACTACACCTGCGATTGCTGCAAACGATTGATCAATCCCGAACGCGAACTGCGCTACGTCGTTCGCGTCGAAGTCTATGCGGCGCTAGACGCCGCCGACGACGACGGGGATGACGAGCGCGATCACCTGCAGGAAATTCAGGACATTCTCGAGCGTCTCGACGATGCCGACGACGACCAGATTAGCGATGACGTCTACCACCAAAAACGCTTCGATCTATGCGGCGAGTGCCGAAACCGGTATGTGAAAAACCCGCTCGGTCGATTGGCCATGCAAGAACTGGGATTCAGCCAGAACTGATGCGGTAGAATGATGCGGTAGAATGGCGAACTGCAAATTGTCACCCTGAGGTACTCCGAAGGGTCTGGCGCCTGTACCATGGCCAGATTCTTCGGAGTACCTCAAAATGAATGACCCGCGAGCGGCGTGCGTTCTAGCCGCTCAGACTATTCTAATCATGTGTCGCACTGAATCGACCGGCAGCGCAAACCCATGGCACGTTATCGCCGCTCTCGCTGGCGGCAATACGTTGCGGTTAGCGTCGTGCTGCTGCTGGCCGTGCTGCGCTGGTGGAGCGAACGGCAAGCGGAGCCACTACCCCGTGGCGGAGCCGTCGCAGGCCAACTGCCGCCGGGGATTCACAACGTGGAGCGCGTCGTCGATGGCGATACGCTGATTCTGAGTACACGCCGCGTGCGCGTGCGACTTCAGGGCGTCGATACGCCTGAAACCGTGCGCGAATTCACGCCCGTCGAACCCTGGGGCCCCGAAGCTAGCGCGTTTACGAAGGCGTTCGTCGACGACGCCCACGGAAAACTGCGGGTCGAAATCGATGGCGAGCCGCTCGACCAGTACGGTCGCCACTTGGCGTTCCTCTGGCACGGCGATCGCCTGCTCAACGAAGAGCTCGTCCGCCGCGGACTCGCCCGAGCCACGTTGCAGTACGACTTCAGCGAGGGAAAGAAGGAGCGCCTGCGCCGCGCTCAGCACGACGCCAAGCGCGCTAGGGCGGGCATTTGGTCCCAGTAGCGGCGCTTAGCGAACAAACGCGGGCTGCGTCGGCACGCCGCCAGGCGGCAGTCGCTGGGCGCTGAGTTGTGCGTCGTCGACGAACGGATCGGGCGCTCGTGCAGCGATCCCGCCGGGG
>JBGSYU010000349.1:0-1969 GCA_041750715.1 Lacipirellula sp. | reverse complement strand
GATGCCATGATCGGCGAGCCGCTTAAACTGCTCCCTAAGAAACACGATCGCCCGCGGCCCTGCGCGGTCAAGATGCACCACGTCGCCCGCGAGCAACAGCGCATCGGCGCCCTGGGTCAGCGCCGTCTCAAAGATCTGCTCCGCCGCCAGATACGGCGCTTCGAGAAACGCCTCGCGCAATGAATCAGGAATCTCCGAAACGCCCGACAACGGGCGCTCCAGATGCAGATCGGCCGTATGTACGAACCGAAGCGAGGGCTGCGACATCGACGCCTCCTTGCGTACGAATGGACCGAGCCGCCGCGCACTCACGCGCGCAGCGACAGCGGATTGCGGGCCGGTAGTTTAGCCGGGAATGGCATAGCAGCCAACTTCAGGTTGCGGCGGTGCTAGCACGCCGTTGGAATGCGTTCTAAAGCCGCGTAGGATGGTTTGGCCGTCCGCGGCAACCCATTATTCGATTCCCATGACCACGCTCGATGGATTCCCGCTCCGCGGCGAACCCGTCCCACGACTCGCTAATTTGTCGACATTGGCGACACGGAATCCAGCATCCGCAAAGCGGCGGTAGCGACGCCGCTCTCGGGGAATCGCTCCAAGCACTTTTGGTAATAAGCGCGACTTTGCTGGCCATCGCCGAGCTGACCATAACAGAATGCAATATTGGCCATCGCCATCTCGCGATAAGACATTGCCGACGGTGACATGAGCACTACCGATCGGAACCGATCGACCCACGGATGGCGCTCGAAAAAGTCGAAGCTTTCCTGAAACTTCGGAATTGCTTCGGCGAATTTCTGTCGCTGCGTCAGCCGGACGCCAGCGCGGTGAGCCCAGGGAATCAGTTGCCGGGAACCGATCGAATAGGCGAGATAGACCAAAGCCCCCCATGGAGCTACCTCCCGACCGCCGAGAAGATACGCAATGGCGATAGCAATCAATAGTGCGCAAAACTGCGGCAGGGCCGCTGGCCACGATATAGGGCGAACTATCTGCGTCCGTGAACCCATCGACAATTCCTGCACCTTCAAGCGTAGGATGAAGCTATGAACCGAGCGTCCCAAGAAAATCACGCGGAGTTACGATCGTAATTCCTCGAAACGGATGCAGCGCCAGCATATCGGCGTCGCCGCTCACGATGCAATCCGCTTTTCCGGCAACGGCAAGTTCAAGGAACTTGTCATCGTTAGGATCGCGACAGGCTGTGATGGGCTCTGTGATTGACACCGCCACTGCCGTCAAGAGATATGAATCAAGAAACTCAAGCCGCTCTTGCTCTGTCAAGTAACGTTCGAACTTTGGCCGTCGCAACACATTTTCAAGTTCACCGAAAGTCTCAGGCGAAACGAGCAGCCGCCCAACTGATCGCGCTGCGTCAAGAGCTTGCCGCGGAACAGAGCGAGGCAGAATCAATGCGCTGACGGCGACGCCGGTGTCGATGACGAGCCGGCGACTACTCATCCTTGAGAATCGAATCGAGTATTTCTGGCGTCATTCCCCTCGCTTCCGCCTCGCGGCCGATCTCATCCATGATTTCCTCAAGCGGCCTGACTTTGCGGGTGGTCAATTCTCGAAGCCTGAGGTCAAGCAGCAGTTCCAGCTTACGCTGCTGATCCGCGGACGCCTCGCGGAAAACGCGGGCCGCTTCGGCGTCGACTTCAATAGAGATTGTCGCGGTGCTCATAGTTTATTGACATGCATCGAAGTGAGAGGCGCCGTCTAATTATACTCCTCAGACCACAGCCCTTAAACACTAAAAGTGCGTCGCCGCGCGGCTCAGAAACT
Organism: Lacipirellula sp.; assembly: GCA_041750715.1. Taxonomy (GTDB): domain Bacteria; phylum Planctomycetota; class Planctomycetia; order Pirellulales; family Lacipirellulaceae; genus Lacipirellula. The sequence continues at coordinate 184 of JBGSYU010000349.1, read as the reverse complement.
TCCCATGCCCCAGCCGCCCCACAAACTTCCCGTCTCGTGCCTGTACCTCGCCCCGCACCGTCACTAGCGACGGCCGGCCCTCGATCTCCCACCCCTCGAACGCGCTGTAGTCGACCGCCATCGCTTGCGTCTTTGCGGAGATTTGGCCGCGATACGCCCCGTCGTACACGACGATGTCCGCATC
>JBGSYU010000348.1:0-3674 GCA_041750715.1 Lacipirellula sp. | reverse complement strand
CGCAGACGTTCCCCCTCGAAAGTTCGTTGCGGATTGGTCGCAGGCGGGGTTTGGTTACACTGTCGGCCTGGAGACGGTCAACGACGCCGACGTTGCGGATTGGTCGCAGGCGGGGTTTGGTTACACTGTGCAGGTGACCGCCGACGACGTGGCCAGTGTTGCGGATTGGTCGCAGGCGGGGTTTGGTTACACTCGACACGGTTTTTTCGTCACCGTCAATGCGGTTGCGGATTGGTCGCAGGCGGGGTTTGGTTACACTTTTTATCCCGATGGACTGATCGACGAACTGGTTGCGGATTGGTCGCAGGCGGGGTTTGGTTACACTTTGCTGACGAACGTGTGCGCTTGCTTTCTAGTTGCGGATTGGTCGCAGGCGGGGTTTGGTTACACTGCCTTGCCCGTTAACTGTTGGCCAGCACGCGATTTGCAGCTTGGGGGGAGGGTTAGAAAAGGTCGAGTTGGCATGGGGCCGCCTCGGGTCGGCGGCGCATTTTTCCCCAGAAAATGCGCATCCGCTCGAACTGTTTGTCGGTGATTACTAAGACGCGAACTTCGCCGTCGGGGGGGAGGCTGCGCTCGACGCGGCCGACGTGGACGTCGGCGTTTTCCTGGCTGGGGCAGGGGCGAGCGTACACCGAGTACTGCATCATCGTAAAGCCGTCGCCCAGCAGCATTTTGCGAAACAGGGCGTACTCTTTGCGCGCCCGTTTGGTGTCGGTCGGCAGGTCGAACATGGCCAGGACCCACATTAGTCGGTATCCGGTGATTCGCACGGGTAGAGGTCAGAGGCCGGAGGTCAAGGGTTGTAAATCTGACTCCGCCGGTTCGGGAATCTCTAGGCGCTTGGCTTCACCCGCATAGCAGCGAGCGAGCGAGGCGACGGTGCGGTGGAGCATGACCATCAGCGGGCCGGTTTGGTCGCCCATCCGCATCGGCAGCGTTAGCAGGCCGAGCAGTTCGGCCTTCGCGGGCTGCGTCAATTGTTCGTGACCTTGGCGGTGCATTTCGCGGACGCAGTCGTCCACCAGCGGGCGGAACGGCTCGATGAGGTCGTCGGCGAGGCAGAAGGCGTTGGAGCGGTTGCAGTGATGGATGCCGAGGCTCGGCAACAGGCCGGCGGCGACGATCGCTCGGCCGAGCGCGGCTCGCAGGATGGCGTAGCCGTAGTTGAGAAATCCGTTGAGGCCTGACGCCTCGGCATCGCGACGGAAAACGTCGCCTGCGGCTTCGTCGGCATCGTTGGACCAGAGCCAATTCTGCCAGTAGACGCGGGCCGCCTGGGCTTCGACGTTCGCCGGGTCGCCGGAGCGGACTTCTCCGGCGAGCGCGAGCAGCTTTCGATATGCGGGGAGCGACGGATCGAGATTTCGAGCCTGAGCGCGAATCTTGGCGGCGACGAGCTGCTTCCATAGTTGCTTGGCGAGCGGGCGGCCGACGGCGAGTTGATCGCGGAGTCGCCAGACGACTTGCGAATGATCGGCGAGCGGCAGGATCATGGCCACGGGCAAATGATCGGGCCCGCAAAGCACGACGGCGGCGCCGCACTCGGCGAGCTTTGCCAGCGCCGCGTGGGTGTAGGTCGTCTGGGGATGGTCGACGACGACGAAGCCGAGGTCTTCGCAGGGCGCCTGGCCGACGATTTGGCCGTCGCGCTTGAGCAGCAGCTGCTCGTTGCGGAGGGAGAGGTGAGCGGGCTCGCGGGAGATTTCGAGGGTGCGCTTGATCACGAGGAGCGGCCTCATCGCGGAAGGTGCGAGCAACCTTCCGTGGCAAAGCAGCCGAGGCGCGATCCGCGCCGCGCTAGTTCTACTCTAGTTGGAGGGATTCGGGGTTCTAATCGACAGGCGTTCAGTAATTGGCCTAGTCGTTGGCCAAAGCGACCATATCCCCGAGAGGACTTATGGCAACTTTGATCTTCTCTGGGGTGACGACAAGCTGCTGAATCTGTCCGGCACTGAGCTTGATTTCCTCGCGAGAACTCTCAATGGCTTTTCCAGAAGCTCGCCGCGCATCCCAGTGGGGATGGACGTATGCGCTCGTATCATCCAGCTTGTAAACGACAAAATAGCCTGGCACCTTGGTTTCTTTATGGCGCAGAAATAGGACTTCACCAATTGCCAGCGACATTACAAATCGCTTGTCCTTGTAATTTGCCGCAAGGTCATCCGGCAGCGTGCCGTCTGCTTTCAACTGCTCCAGTTGTCGACCGATAACCAGCGGCAATTTTTTTTCTCCTTTCGGCGGCCTGGCGCGTCGTGCGACGGTCTTCATGCTCCAGCAAAGACTCGACCAAGCTCCAGTTGATTCATCTTCAAGAATCTCCATGTGATGGTTGTTGCCGCCCATGAAATATCGCTCCACGCCATCTTTGCCGCGGATGATAATAGGGTCGGACATTGCCAAGAGCATTGTGATGGTCTTGATCGGTACGCCGGCATGCGTGGAGAGCTTCCAGTTCTCGGGCGAGACCAGTGATTTTATGTCCTTATCCGTAAACGATCGAGGATCGAGTCCATTTCGCCGCAGGCATAATATGATCTCCTGCCGCAGTCCGGGGTCACGAATCGCTCTCCCTTGACCTTTGCCGGGAATCCGCCACACGCCCGACTTGGACTCATAGACCGGTTCAATCAATTGGCTGCTCTTCAACTTACTAGCGGACATTCGCTCGGTGTAAAGTCCCGGAAACTCCGTTGCCTTGCCGTACGCCGTTTCCTTGTGCAGCGCGCCCATGATTTTTCGTTTCTCTGGACGATGCGCTACCGTTAACGCATTCAGAACTTCGATGGCATCGCGCCGAAACTCCTCCGTCGTGCCCCATGGCGGTTCAATCGGCGTCCGTCGGGGGTGCCTTCCCACCAATTCGTAATACTCGCGGTCCTTGCCGGCAGCTTCGCCGATCCTCGCGATAAAGTCAGGCGTAAGCGCCACTACCAAGGCATCGAGTGCATGGTGGCGATGGTCTATGCGGTCCTTCGCCGGATCCTTTCGCGCCCGGCGGAGCGTTTGGGCAAGTTCCGGATCGTCTTTCAGTGCTTGTTCATCGATGGGCGTCTCTAATCCATGCTCCCGGTCAATTTCGCTTTCGTACAGGCCCCAATCGGCTCGTAACCGAGCCGTGTACGCGCCCTTCGTGGTGAAGACGCGCCGATTGCTGTCTTCGCTATCGAAATACAGCGATGAGTTGATGTATTCGGCAACCTGTCTTGCCGCGTACGCGGTGTCAGTCAATTGAGAGTTGCGATACGCTTCGGGATCAGGCGCTTCAGCTTGAAGCCGCTCCCATTTGATCTTGTTCTTCTTGACGTTCGTCCTCTCCAAACGTCGCAGCACATTCGCAAGTCCGTCCGGCCCGAGCCAATCCAACGGAGTTCGTTGGCGCTTATCGCGATTGGCCTTGCGAAAGCAGAGCACGACGTTGTTGAAGTCCATTGTCCTCCCCGTAATTGATTCGGGGATGATATGCTCAATTTCGACTTCACTCCCTTCCGCCGCCATTCGCGGCGTGATATTTCGGACGGAGTTTGGACCGTTGAATTGTTTCACCCACAGTGAGACATTTCGTGCTCGCGGTTAGCAACGCCCTCCAGGGATTCCAGCGGCAGCGTCGGCTGCCGCAACGTTAGGTTCTTTTCTCGCCGCCGACGCCGCGCTTCAACCATCTTGCGGCGCCG
>JBGSYU010000347.1:0-3882 GCA_041750715.1 Lacipirellula sp. | reverse complement strand
GGCCCCACGGGTCGCAACTTCGCCGCCGGCATGAGCGGCGGCGTCGCGTACGTCTGGGACCCGCAGGAGCGATTTCTAGTGAACTGCAACCTCGGCATGGTTGAGCTGGAACGCGTCGAGTCGGAGGAAGACGTCGAAGAGCTGAAATCACTCATCGAGCTTCACCAAAACGAAACCGCAAGCACAGTCGCCGCCGACATCCTCGACCGCTGGGACGAAACCCTCGCCCAGTTCGTCAAGGTCATGCCGACCGATTACAAACGCGTCCTTCAGGAGAAGAAAGCTACATCGAAGCATCAAGCTCCAGTAGCAGTTTGAGTCGGATATGTTTCTCGCAAAGGCGCGAAGGCGCAATGGACGCGCAAAGAATACAGGGAGGATGAAAACTTAAATCCCGTGCTTAGGTGACTTGCGATGGATGAGAATCCGATTTCGAAGGAAGTCGTTGATGCTGCCTACAAGATTCATACAACGCTCGGACCAGGTTTATTGGAATCGGTCTATGAGGTGACGATGGCCTATGAGCTGAGAAAGCGAGGCCTGAAAGTCGTTCGCCAATTGCCGGTTCCGTTGGTTTACGAAGGCATTTGTTTCGAGGAAGGCTATCGGCTCGACCTGCTGGTAGAAGACAAGGTCATCGTCGAAATCAAATCCATCGACGACATCCACCCCATCCACAAGAGACAATTACTGACCTACTTGAGACTCCAAGACAAACGTCTCGGGCTCCTGATTAACTTCAACGAAGACTTAATTCGCGACGGCATCACGCGCATCGTAAACCGTCTCGAAGAATAGCATTCTTCTAATCTTCTTTGCGTTTCCTTTGCGCCTTAGCGCCTTTGCGTGAGTTAAGCAAACTAGCCATCAAGTAAGAGTCTGTTATGGGAAAGCCCACCGGTTTTAAAGAATACCCGCGCGAAGCCGTCCCCTATCGCGATCCGCAAGAGCGCGCCGGCGACTTTCTCGAGATCTTCACCCAAGCCCCCGTCGAGCAGCTCATGCAGCAGGGCGCCCGCTGCATGGATTGCGGCGTGCCGTTCTGCCAGTCGAACCACGGCTGCCCGATCGACAATCTCATCCCCGAGTGGAACGACATGGTCTACCAAGGCCGCTGGCGCGATGCGCTGGAGCGGCTCCACAAGACCAACAACTTTCCCGAGTTCACCGGCCGCACCTGCCCCGCGCCATGCGAGGGCGCCTGCGTGCTGGGCATCACCAGCCCGCCGGTGACGATCAAGAATATCGAGAACGCGATCGTCGACCGCGGGTGGGAAGAAGGCTGGATCACCCCCAACATCCCCGACTACCGCACCGGCAAGCGGGTCGCCATCGTCGGCAGCGGCCCCTCGGGCCTCAGCGCGGCCGCCCAACTGAACAAGGCGGGCCACACCGTGACGGTCTACGAACGGGCCGACCGCATCGGCGGCCTCCTTATGTACGGCATCCCGAACATGAAGCTCGACAAGCGCGTGGTCGAGCGCCGCGTACACCAGCTCCGGGAGGAAGGCGTCACGTTCGTCACCTGCGCCCACGTCGGCCGCCAAGAAGATTTCCCCGCAGGCCACATGACGCAAATCATGCAAGAACGCGGCTGCGAAGTGACGATTATCGACCCGCAGCACCTTCTCGACCAGTACGACGCCCTGCTCCTCTGCACCGGCGCCACCCGCTCGTTCGACCCCACCGCCCGCTGCGGCGGCCGCGACCTGGCCGGCATCCACAACGCGATGGATTTCTTAACCCGAAACACTAAGAGCCTGCTAGACGGCGATAGCGATTTACATCTTTCAGCCCCCGAATCCAACGGCCAACTTCCCAGCGATCACGCTCCCACCCCCAGTCCCCAGCCCCCAGTCCCGAGTCCCTACATTTCGGCCAAAGGCCGAAATGTAATCGTCATCGGCGGTGGCGACACCGGCGCCGACTGCATCGGTACCAGCATTCGCCACGGCGCCGCGAGCATCACGAACTTCGAGCTGCTCGCCCCGTCCCCCGAGAACCGCGCCGCCAACAACCCCTGGCCCGAATGGCCCCGCGTCTTCCGCGTCGACTACTCCCACGCCGAGGTCAAAGCCCGCACCGGCCACGATCCCCGCGCCTACAACATCCTCACTAAGGAATTCGTCACCGACGATAATTGCCGGCTGAAGGGGGTGAAGACGGTCGAAGTCGACTGGTCCAAACCGGTCGCCGGCGGCGCTCCGTTCAGTGAAGTCGACGGCAGCGAAAAAATCTGGCCCGCCGAACTGGTGCTGCTTGCCACCGGCTTCATCGGCCCCGAGCTGGCCGTGGGCGAAATGCTCGGCGTGGCAACGAGTGAACCCCGCCGCGGCTGGACCACCTTCGCGGCCGAGCACGGCCAGTTCGCCACGAATGTCGAAAAAGTCTTCGCCGCCGGCGACTGCCGCCGCGGCCAAAGCCTCGTCGTCTGGGCCATCAACGAAGGCCGCGGCGCGGCGCGCGCGATCGACCAGTACCTGATGGGCGCCACCAGCCTCCCGGCGCCGGGAATTAACCTGCCGGCTCAGGTGGTATAATGCTGTAAAGTTGGCTCGCGTATAATGCCGGAGGATTGAGTAATTAACGAACAGGTCTATCCATGAACCAGGCCATCATCCCCGATCCACTGACGGTCCACATCGCCGGCTTCTCCGGCCCCACCGAATTGCGCGACCAATCCGGATGCGTGTTGGGCGTCTTTACGCCCGCCATCCGCCGATATCTTGGCGAGCCCGAGGACACGCTCGAAGAGCTAAGAGCTGCGGCCGCTGAACCGGGCGGCTACACGCTGGAAGAGATTTGGCGCGAGCTCGGCGTCAAATGACATTTACAGTTGTGTGGAAGCCGCGGCAAAAGCGACATCTCGCGGAAATCTGGATATCGTCATCCGATCGCGCCGCCGTCACCCGGGCGGCTGACGAAATTGATCGACGCCTTCGCTTGGCGCCGCTCGAAGAGGGAGAGTCCCGCGAGGACGATTTCCGCTTGCTGCTGATCAATCCTTTGGGTTGAAAATACCAAGTCTTGGAAGACGATCGGATCGTAAAGATCGTGCGAATATGGAAGATTCATTGAAAGTACTCGCTTGACGTCGGGTATCGCGCTGAACTCGCCTGCTCCGAACGTCACCTTCTCTTTGCACAGTGGCGAGCGCATAGCCCTCGCCGATCTCTACCGCGATCAGGTCGTCGTCCTGTTCTTCTACCCCAAGGACGGCACCGCCATTTGCACCAAGGAAGTCTGCGCCTTCCGCGACTCCTACGAGCAGTTCACCGACGCCGGCGCCATCGTCGTCGGCGTCAGCAGCGACTCGGTCGAAAGTCACCGGCAGTTCGCCGACCAGCACCGCCTGCCGTTTCTCTTAGCCGCCGACAAGGGCGGCGCGCTCCGCAAGGCCTTCGGCGTCCCTAAGACGCTCGGCTTCCTCCCCGGCCGCGTCACCTACGTGATCGACCGCCAGGGTATCATCCGCGCAGTCTTCAGCGCCCAGCTTGTGGCGGAGCGGCACGTTCGAGCCGCTCTCGACGCCATTGGCCGTCTGTCGTGACCAGGTGCTCCTTGGCGCTCTTGGCGTCCTTGGCGGTTAATCAAGCAGCCAAATTTCGTTGTGGAAATTGGCCACCAACTCCTCTATGTTCGAGGCTGCTCGCAACTCCTCGGCGCGCGGACCAGGTTCACGCGCCGGCGCCGTACCGTACGCAGCCGCTTGTTGCGATGACGCACATGCCGCCGCATCCGGCGCAAGCGACACGAGCCGCGACAGAGTTTAAGTGTCAGCCGCGAAACTACTTAACCTCGTTCAGTCAAATTCTGTCGCCAAAAACAGCATTCGCGACAAAATGCGACAGAACTCGCCGTGAGGACTTCCTGCCCATGCCC
>JBGSYU010000346.1:0-8527 GCA_041750715.1 Lacipirellula sp. | reverse complement strand
GGCCCCGCCTTCCGCCAACACCCTCGCGGCAAACGCCCGCGCCGCTTCCACATAGGTCGGATCGTTCAGCAGCGCGAGCGACTGCTGCGGAATGTTCGATCGCGACCGGTCCGCCGCGCACTCCTCGCGGCTCGGCGCGTCGAACGCCAGCAAGCTCGGATGCAAGAACGACCGCTGCCACCAGGTATACAGCCCGCGGCGATACTGGTTCGCCCCCGTGTCGGCGTCGTACGTTCGCACCGGGAAATTGAGATACATCCAATATCCGTCCGGCTGATACGGCTTGACGCTCGGCCCGCCGATCATCGGCGTGAGCAGCCCGGCGATCGAGAGCGCGTTGTCGCGGACCGCTTCGGCGTCAAGCCGGAAGCGGCTCTGCCGCGCGAGCTGTCGGTTGTCCGGATCGCTCGCCAGCAATTCCCACGATCCGGTCGAAACTTGCCGATACGTTTCGCTGGTGGTGATGAGTCGCACCACATGCTTCACGTCCCAACCGCTGTCGATAAACTCCACCGCGAGCCAATCGAGCAACTCCTGCTGCGCCGGCCATTCGCCCTGCGAACCGAGATCATCGAGCGACTTCGACAACCCAACGCCAAAAAACTGCTTCCACAACCGATTCACCGTCACCCGCGCCGGTAAGGGATTCTCGCGCGAAACAATCCACCGCGCCAAATCAAGCCGCGAAAGGCGCCCCGCTTCCAGGCGGAGATCCGCTTCAGCGGTCCCGCGCATTAAATACCCCGGCAGCGCCGGCTCCACCACCGCCCCGGTCTCATCCATCCAATTCCCGCGCGGCAACACGCGCACCGTCCGCGGCGTCGCCAGCGCCTTCGACACCATGCACCGCGGTAGCGAACCCTCAAAATCCGCCGCACCCCTTTCCGCCACCGCCACCTCGGGCGAAGTCACGCCGAAAACCTCGCGCAGCGCCGCCGCCGCCACTTTCATCTTCGCAAGCTTCGCCGCTTGCACCTCGGTCGGCAGCGGCATTCCCGGCTCGCGCAGTCCAATGATCGGCTCCTCGATGTCGGCGAAAAACGCGCCCAGCGAATAGAAGTCGCGCTGCGTCATCGGGTCGAACTTATGATCGTGGCATTGGCAGCAGCCAAATGTCTGCCCCAGCCATACCGTGCCCACGGCCCGCACCCGATCGGTTAGCATCCGCGCTTCGTAGTCTTTCGGTTGGGCGCCCCCTTCCTGCGTGGTAAGCAGCAGCCGGTTGAAGCACGAACCCACAAGCTGCTCCTGCGTCCGCTCTGGCAACAAGTCGCCGGCAAGCTGCTCGAGCGTGAACTGGTCGAACGGCTTGTTCTCGTTGAACGCCCGGATGACGTAATCGCGATACGGCCACACCTCGTGCGGATTGTCCGAGTGGTAGCCGATCGTATCGGCGAACCGCACGACATCGAGCCAGCTCTGAGCCATCCGCTCGCCAAAGTGCGGTGACGCGAGCAGTCGATCGACCAGTCGCTCGTACGCATCGGGCGCCGGGTCGCTCGCGAACGCCTCGATCTCCTCCGGCCGCGGCGGCAATCCCAACAGGTCCAGCGACAGCCGCCGGATCAGTATCCGCCGATCCGCTTCCACCGATGGCGCCAGCCCAAGCTCTGCGAGATGCGTCCGCACGAAATGGTCGACCGGTTGCGCCGCCGCCGGCACGTCCGCTTTCACCGGCGGTTCGTAGGACCAGTGCTTCTCGTAAACCGCGCCCGCGTCGATCCACCGCCGCAGCAGCGACTTCTGCTCCGCGGTAAGTGTCTTACGAGAATCAACCGGCGGCATCACCTCCTCAGCGTCGTCGCTTTCCACCCGGCGAACCAGCTCGCTCGCATCGGCGTCGCCTTCCACGATCGCCGCCAACTCAATCGCCGCCGCCCGATCGTCCAGCCGCAGGTCGGCTTCGCGATGATTCTTATCCGGCCCGTGGCACTGATAACAATTCTCCGCCAAGATCGGCCGGATATGCCGATTGAACGACACCGCCTCATCGGCGCGCGCGTTCGCGGCGAAAGACAACGTGAACCCGCAAACAATCCGCAACGCCAAACTCATGGTTCCTCCGGCAGCGCAAACGCCACAAACGCATCCCCCGCCTTCGTCTTCAGTTTACCCGCCCCGCCCGCCGCAATCACAATATATTGCCGCCCGTCCACCATATATGTCGCCGGCGTCGCATACCCGCCTGCCGGCAACGGCCGCTCCCACAGCAGTTGGCCCGTTTTCTTGTCAAACGCGTGGATCCGTTCGTCCATCGTCCCCGCGATGAACACCAGCCCGCCCGCAGTGACGATCGTGCCGCCGAAATTTTCCGTCCCGGTGCGCGGAATGCCGCGGGCCGTCAGCTCAGGATGCTCGCCCAGCGGAACGCGCCACGCGAACTCGCCCGTATTCAGGTCGATCGCGCTCAGTTCGCCCCACGGCGGTTTTATCGCCGGGTACCCTTCGTGGTCGAGAAACTGAATGTATCCCTGGTGGCCGAACGGCCCGTACCGCGGCTCAGCGCCCTCTTCGGCTTCCACCAGCGTCAAAATATTCGGAACGTTGTTCGAGTTGACGTACAGCACCCCGCTCGTCGGATCGAAAGACGCCCCCGACCAATTCGCCCCGCCGTGAAACCCGGGAATGAATACGGTGCCCACCAGGCTCGGCGGATTGTACGCCGGCCCGCTGCGAACCTTGCGAAGTTGCTTCAGCACCGACTCGCGATTTTTCTCGCCAATGGTGGTGACGTTCGTCTCATCGAATGACTGCGCCGCGAACGGTCCGGGCCTTTTCGGAATCGGTTGCGTCGGCGACGCCCGCTCGCCCGGCACGTCGCTGCTCGGCACGGCCGTCTCTTCAATCTCAAACAGCGGCTCGCCCGTTTCGCGATCGAACAGAAACACATAGCCGATCTTCGTCACCTGTGACACCGCGTCGATCTCGCGGCCGTCGTGTGTCACCCGCACGAGGTTTGGATAAATCGGCACGTCGTGATCCCACAAATCGTGCCGCAACGTCTGGAAGTGCCACACGCGCTCGCCCGAGTTGGCATCAAGTGCAATGGTGCAATTGGCGTACAAATTTTCACCGTGCCGATCGCCGCCATAAAAATCAAACGCCGCCGAACCGAGGCCCGCAAAGACCAGCCCGCGCTCCACGTCGACGCTACATCCGCCCCACGCATTCGCCCCGCCGCGGTTCTTCCAGGAATCGCCCTTCCAGGTGTCGTGCCCCACGTCACCCGGCTGGGGCACGGTGTGAAACCGCCATGCCTGCTTGCCGGTGCGAACGTCGAACGCGCGGATATCGCCCGGCGCCGCAACGCCTGGCCCTTCACCGCAGGAGAACCCGACGATGATCGTGTCCTTGTAAATCGCCGGCGCCGAAGTTGGTCCGTAGGAAAGTGCCGCCACAGCCGGCTCCAGTTCCTCGCGCATGTCGCGCACGCCGGCGCTGCCAAAGTTGGGATCCAGCTTGCCCGAATTGGCGTCTAACGAAAACAGCCGACCATCCGCCGTACCGTGAACGATGCGCCGCTCGCCATTCTCGCGGCCGTCCGACCAATACGCACACCCGCGATTCACGCCGCCGGAGGTCGGCTCATAATCGTAAGGATGATCGTTCGGATCGAATTGCCACAGCTCCTCGCCCGTCGCCGCACTCAGCGCCACGACCCGCCGGTCGCCGGTGGTGAGGTACATCACGCCGTCTATGACGATCGGCGTGCATTCAATCGTGTTGCCTCGGCCTTGGTCGTCAAGCTCGCCCGTGTGATACGTCCATACTTGTTCGAGCATCTCGACATTCTCGACGTTCACCCGATCGAGCGCCGAGTACCGCATGCACCCGGGATCGTTCCCCACGCCACGCCAGTCGAGGTTGCGATGGTCGCCGCCAGCCGCCGCCTTGGCGAACGTCATTAAACTAATCGCAACGACTGGTGACAAACGCATGGCAAGCGCGCCTCTCGACAAGAGTTAATCAGTTCCCTTAGCTCCCCCCTGGACGGAATTGGCAAGCAATCGTCGCATCGGGGAGCCTTCGAAATTCGTCGCGCGACTGTCGAGTCGCAGCGTGTAACTGAGACGGCGCGCCGGCGCAGTCTCGCTATCGCAAATTGTCCTCGGTATACAGCGACAGCTCGATCATCCGTTCCAGCAATTGTTCGGGGTTGTACCCCGGAAAGTTGTGAAGCACCAGTTCCTTGGCAAAGAGTCGACACAGGTAGCGGAGCTTGAGCCTGTTGGCGCGGGCGGCATAGACGAAATCGCGGTGGCCGTTGTTGACGACGACGACGTTCTGGGCGGCGTCGTAGCGAGACCGCCAGAGCTGGCCAGGGCGTTTCTCGAAGGTGTATTCCGGCAATCCGCGCTGGGCCTCCGATTTCGGGCGATCGGGCAGCAGCGAGTCGGTGACGGTGACCAGGGCCTCGGCTTCCACCCGCCGCTCGCCTTGGGTGGCCGTCACGGCAAGGCGAATGAGCTGCGGTTCGACCGGCGCGACGAAGGTGACGATTTCGCGGTCCGCGTCGGCGAACGTCGCCTCGCCTTCGACGAGGCGCCAGGCGAACTCGACCTTGCTTTCCACCTGCTTGCCGCCGCGATCGCGGGGCACGGCCCGCAGCCGCTTGGTCTTGCCGATGGAGACGATGCAAGTGGCCGGCGAAATGCGGACGCTGTGGAGCGGGCCCGGGTGCTCAAAGAACTCGCGTTGAGACGGCGGCGCGGCCTCGGCCAGTGGCGAATCATTCTCGGCGCCGCCGTCCATCGCCGGGGCCAGCGGCCGCTGGTCGGCTGGAGCGATCGGCCGATGATGTCGCTCCCCAGGCACGCCGTAGCCTGCAAACCAATCGTATTCCTCCTGCGGCAATGCTAAGAGCGCTTCGCGGAATGCCCGCTGAATCGATTGCAGCGTGTCGCGATTGGTCCGTTCTTCGGCGGCTCGTTGTTGCTGCTGGATGACTTCGACCACCGGCGCCGCGAGCTCGTCGAGCGCCGCCGCGAGCGCCGCCAAGCGCTCGTCGTGGATCACTCCCTGGCGGGTACCGGGCGTGAGGTTCAGAAACGGCGCGTCGATCACGCCTTGCACGGCGCCGGTCGTCCAAGGTTCGCAGGCGAGTTGGGGCAACTCCGTAATGCTTTCCAGCACGCGGGTTCCCGACCGATAGAGGCTAACCCGATTTTCAGGCGCCGGTTCGGCGAGGTACAGCTCGACGTACAGATCGCCGAAGGGCGTCGCCGGCGTCGGCAAGTGGTGGAGCAACTGCCCGCTAAACTCTCGCGGTTCGACTCGGTACTCGGCCCGCGCCTGCCGATCGACGATGGTGATCTCAACCTTGCTGCGACGAATCCGATCGCGGAGTTCGGAGGCCAGGTACCACTGGAGCTTCTCGCCGCTGAATTGGCGGATGCCGGCCAAGAGCGGGCGGATCGTCAGCTCGGTTCCGGCCTGCGGCACGAGCCGACGGAGCCGAGCCACCGCATAGTTCGGGTCGTCCTTGGCCATGCGCATTTCGTAAGTCTGCCCGTCGTCGCCGGCGGAGATCATGCTCAGCGTCTCGCCGACAGTCCAAAAGCTCAAGAGTCCGATGCCGAACTCGCCTTGCACCCCTTGCGCGCCGCGGGCTTTCATGTGCCGCTTGAGTGAATCGCAGATATGGGTCGCCACATGCTTGAAGTTGGGTCGACCGTCGTCGCCCAGCGGCACGCCTTCGCCGTCGTCGATGATCTTCAGGTAGGTTTCGCCCCGCTCGCGGCCGCGGACAATGGTGATGCTACTCGCCCGGGCGTCGATGGCGTTCTCGACGAATTCGGCGACCGCCTTGAGGGGATTCGATTGCGACAGGGCGATGATATGGATGGCGTTCCAGTCGTCTCCAATGCGCAGGCGACCGGCGAATTCGCGTTGTTTTCGGCTCGAAGTTGAACGAGGCATGATAGCTTTCCGAAAGGAAACGAGAGACGGCTTTCGACGAGCGACGCGGCGTCGATCTTGCTCGCCAACAGATACAAGGTAAGTTAATCGTTTCATGGGCGGATTTCACCCCCCGCTTCGACGCCAATTGCATGGAGGCCGCGGTCATGACGACTAAACCCAGTCACCGGTTGACGCTGCGAGATCGGCTGTCGCGTCTGAACTTCACGCAGGCCTGCAAGCTCTTGGGGCCCGAGGGGCGGCGACTCATCCAAAACGGCGGGAAGTATGAGATTCTGATTGACGAGCAGGTCTATTTGCAGGGCGACTTATACCGCGTGAAGTTTCCCGACGCCGTCGTCTCGATCACCCTCATGGCCGACGCTCAGCAGCGGCTTCACTGGAACTGCACGGCCTGCAATTTGCCGTGCGAGCACGCCGGCGCTGCATTCTCGCTGCTGCTGGAAGAAAAAATGGCGCTCGGCCTGGCGGCGCCTCCGCCGGAGCGCGTGCCGGTCGAGAGCATGAGCGAGGACTCGTTGGTGGCTCAAGCCCTGGCCGAACGCGACGAGCGTGCCCGCAAGGAGAAGTTTCGCTTGCAGTCGGGCGATCCGTCGCGTCCGTGGACCGATTACACGGTCGCCAGCGCCGCCTCGGGGAAGACTTACCGGGTGGCGCTGCGCGGCGTCGAGCGCGGCGTTTCGTATTGTTCGTGCCCCGATTTTCGTACGAACACGCTCGGTACGTGCAAGCACATTTTGCACGTTCTGCGAAAGATCAAGACGAAGTTTCCCGCGGCGGCTGTGCGCCGGCCTTATCGTCGGCGCGAGTTGAGCGTGCATCTCACCAGCGGCGAGGCATTGGCGCTGCGATTGGGCGTTCCCGCGCAGCTCGACGAGGACGCCGCCCGCGTCGTCAAACCGCTCGCTGGCCGCGACCTTCACGATGTTCATGACCTCATGGCGCGATTGGCCCGGTTGGAGCGGCTCGGCCAGCCGGTGACGATCTACCCCGACGCCGAGGAATTTATCCGCCGCCGCCTGTTCGAAGATCGAATGAAAACGTTGGTCGAGGAGATCCGCCGCGATCCGGCGCAGCACCCCTTGCGGCGCGAGTTGCTCAAGGTCGAGTTGCTGCCGTACCAGATGGACGGCGTGGCGTTTGCCGCCGGCGCCGGTCGGGCGGTGCTGGCCGACGACATGGGGCTGGGCAAGACGATGCAAGGAGTCGGCGTCGCGGAACTGTTGGCCCGCGAGGCTGAGATTCGCAAGGTGCTGGTCATCTGCCCGACCTCGCTCAAGTCGCAGTGGCGGGCGGAAATCGCGCGGTTCTCCCATCGCTCGTGCCAATTGATTCTCGGCGCCGCCGCCGAGCGCCAGGCGCAATACGACAACGACGCCTTCTTTACCATTTGCAACTACGAGCAGGTGCTTCGCGATTTGCTGGCCATCGAGCGGGTGAAGTGGGATTTGATCATCCTCGACGAGGGCCAGCGCATCAAGAACTGGGAGGCCAAGACCAGCAACGTCGTCAAACGCCTGCGGAGCACGTTTGCACTGGTGCTGTCGGGGACGCCGCTCGAGAACCGGCTCGACGACTTGTTCAGCGTGGTGCAGTTCGTCGACGATCGACGACTCGGCCCCGCGTTTCGGTTCTTCAATCGCCACCGGGTCGTCGATGAGAAGGGAAAGGTGCTTGGCTACAAGCATATGGACCACCTTCGCCAGACGCTTCAGCCGATCTTGTTGCGGCGCACCCGCGACGCCGTGCTTCGCGAATTGCCCGAGCGAACGACCGAGATCATCCGCATCGCTCCCACGGACGAACAAGCGGAGTTGCACGCCGGGCAGATGAAAATCGTGGCGTCGATCGTCCGCAAGTCGTTTATCAGCGAAATGGACCTCTTGCGGCTGCGGCAGGCGCTGCTGATGTGCCGCATGGCGGCCGACAGCACATTTTTGTGCAACAAGCAGGAGCCGGCGTACTCCAGCAAACTCGAGCGGTTGGAAGAATTGTGCGAGCAGTTGTTCGCCGATCCGAGTCGCAAAGCGGTGTTGTTTTCCGAATGGACGGCGATGCTGTCGCTGATCGAAAAGATTCTCAAGCGACATAAACTGCCGTACGTACGGCTCGACGGCAGCGTGCCGCAAAAGCGGCGCGAGCAGCTCGTCCATGAATTCCAGAACAACCCGAACTGCCGGCTGTTCATCACCACCAACGCCGGCTCGACGGGTCTCAACCTGCAGGCGGCCAACACGGTCATCAACGTCGACCTGCCGTGGAACCCGGCCGTACTGGAGCAGCGGATCGCGCGCGCCCATCGTATGGGGCAGAAGCAACCGGTGCAGGCATACCTGTTGGTCACCGAGGAGACGATCGAGGAAAGCTTGCTGGGGACGCTCTCGGCTAAGAAGGAGTTGGCGCTGGCGGCGCTCGATTTCGAGTCGGAAGTCGATGAAGTCTCGCTGGCCAGCGGGGCCGAAGAGCTTCGCAGTCGACTCGAAGTGCTGCTCGGCGCCAAACCCGAGGCGGCCGTCGATGAAAGTCAGCGGAACGAAGCCGCCGTCCGCGGCGCCACGGCGGAAACGTCCGGGCCAGTCGCCCGACACGGCGACGTCGCCCGCCGTGA
>JBGSYU010000345.1:0-6178 GCA_041750715.1 Lacipirellula sp. | reverse complement strand
GACGATTCGTCTGTGGAAGCATCGAATGATGTGGGCCGGGCAGCGGAGCTATATCCCCGGGGCGGGGTATATCACCATCGAGCGGGTCGAGCAGGTGGAGATCGCCGAGTTGACCGACGCCGACGCCGTGCCCGATGGGTTCGCGACGGCAGACAGTTTGCGGCAGGAGCTGAAGTCGATTTACGGAGACAAGCTGGCGGCAGGGTATAGCGCGTTTCGGATCGTCTTTCGGGTGACGGAGCCGGTGGGGAAATGCTGAAGGTGGAATGCTGAAGGTGGAATGCTGAAGGATGAATGCTGAATGCGGAGATTTCAATTCCTCAGCCTTCAGCATTCAGCATTGGCTCTAAAAGCTCAGCATTTCTTGCATCGCTTGCGCGACGTGCTGCGGTTTGCCGAGCATGTGCGCGATGCTCACCGCGATGAGCGCGGCGGCAGCGATCATCAGGCCCAGGGCGCGCGGATTCGAGGCGACGCGCAGCGCGGCGAGTTGCGTGCGGAGCTCGGCCGAGAGGCGTCGCCAGCCTTCCGTTTCTTGCTTGCCGCCGCTGGCGATCAACGAGCAGTGGCGCATGACCTCAAAGCATTCCATGTGCAGCGAGACGCCCACGTTCGGCAGGGCGAGGCTATCGCCGGCCCAGCGGGCGTGCGGGTCGAGCTTGCGGGCCGCCTCGGCGAGGACGGGACGCAGCTCTTCGCCGCGGATGTTGTAAACCACCAGCCGCGGGCGGGCCACCAACACGGCGAGCCAAACCCAGAGCCAGTAGAAGACTAGCAGGAACAGCCAAACGAAGCCGCCGAAGTCGGCCGAAGCGGCCTCGGGGCGGAACAGTTCGATCGGGCCGACGAGCATGAGGCCCGAAAGGGCGGCGCCGAGGGCGGCGAGGTCGCACCCGCCGGTGGTGATGAACGGCCGCCGCCGGGCGTTGACCAATCCCAACAGCACGCAGTAGGCGGCTAGCGGAACGAGGGCGATGGCTAGGCGGAGGGGGTCGGGGATCATTAAGGGGGACTGGGGAGCTGGGGACCGGGGGTTGAGCCCGCAGCGCTAGCAAGGGCCCCTCCTTAGCGCATTGTCGCTCGCGCCCTTGCTAGCGCTGTGGCTCGTTTTGCGAGTGGGCGCATTATCGCCGTCGAGGCGTTCCCGTTCAATGACGAACCGGCGAAAGAAGGCGCGCGCGTCGACTGGCGCATCGTCTACCGGCGGCGTGCCGCAGACAGACTGAGCAGGGCGATGGCGGCGAGCAGGGTCGTCGCTGGCTCGGGGATGCGGGCCTCTACCGCGACCGCGGCAAAATCGTTGGCCAACGCGTACGCCATCCCGCCTTGAAGGTTCGTGGCGTGAACCGCGCCGCCGAGGAGTTGTGGCGTCATCAGTTGGACGGGGTTTAGAGCGCCATCGTACATCATGAAGGCGATGTCGTTTCGCAGGCGCCAGGCTCCTTGCCAAGCGGCGGCGTCGATTTCATAGTTAGCGTCGATGGTCATCGGGCCATCCCCTACGAGGGTGAAGTCGATCGCATCGCAATTCCACAGCCATTCCCGTTGAAATCCGGGCATTGGCTGGTCGTAACCGATTCTAATCTCGGGCGGTGGTACGTCGAGGCGCTCGATGGTCTCGTCAATGATTGGTGAAATGGGGACGACAACGACTAATGGCGGCTCGGTCGCAAGCGCCGGCGGATCGGCGACGATCGTCGGCTCATGGGGAGCATTGTCGATCGGCTCGCCAAGGGGCGGCGGTTCTGGAAGGGCCGGCGGTTCTACCAGCGGCGGCTCGAATGGCAACGGTGGTTCCACCGTCGGCGTGGGGACGACCGGCGGCGGAACGGTCGCCGGCGGCGGGTCGAGCGGATACTCGGCCGTTACCGTTGTGACGGAGTCAAGAGCGTCTGCAGCGCCCGGCAAGTCGAAGCTAAACGGGACCATTTCGTTGTTGGAGTTATTGGTGAGTACAAACACCTCGCCGGCGAAACGGCCCGCTTCGGTCGTGGTGAGCTGAGCGAACTTGAAGTTGAACTGCGGTCCATCGTTCGACAGGTCAAACCACGTCCCGCCGGGGCCTCCGCTGAAGCCGCCGCCCAGGACGAGGGTTTCGCCTGGCATGGTGATGTAGGAGTCTGCGGCGGCCGCAGGATTCAACTCAAGTACGTCGGATTCGGGAGCGGAGTCATCGCGGCCGAGGCGGTGCTGATACAAGGGAATCGATATCTCCATGTTACCGATGCACAGCAGGTCGGTGTCTGAGGTAATGAAGAATTCATGCACCAAGCTGCCCGCGGGGGCGCCCGCGTCAATCTCGCCCTCGATCGCCATGCGAGTTTGGCGCTGGATGGTGAGGCTGGCCGCGGTTGCCGAGAGCTGGTAGGCGAGCAGCAAAGCCGCAGCGATCAAAAGTTTCCGAGCGTTCATGTGCAGCGATTCCGGCGTGTTGGACGAACGTGAATCTTCGGGGGTTACACCGATAGGCCGAGCGGCTAGCGAACTGTCACATACCCGGGCGGCTGCAATCGCACATGGCAAGTAGCCTTGGTTCTTGAACCCGCGGTTAGCGGGTCGCCCTGGCGCCTGAACCTGTGTCACCCGCGTTGAATTCTGTCGCAAATCACATTTTTGGCGACAGAATCCTTAACTCCTTTCTTTGCAATCGCTTAGAGCGCTACAAATCGGGATTGTATGTCGTCGGCGACAAGTTGACTCCACAGGCGGTGAGCCAAAATTCTTCCGAACGGAATCGAGTGAGATGGAAGTCCCGCGTTGAAATACCAGTTTCGGAGAAACTTGGCTACGTAGGGGAGTTTCTCCGAAACTCCCGAACGGGCGTGCGGAGCCGCGTTGACATTGGCGGGTCTGAAGAGGTTGGCGAATGGATTGTCCAGGTTTCGGAGAAACCTGGCTACGCGTAGGAGTTTCTCCGAAACACCCTGGGAACTCGTGCGCTGCAGGCTATGCTCTCCCGCATGGACGGACTGCAATTTTTTGACCGTCGGCAGGATTTCACGGTGGCGTGGAAGACGCTGCCGCATTGGGCACAGGCTGGGACGGTGACGTTCGTCACGTGGCGGACGGCCGACTCGTTGCCGCGCGAACTGATGGAGCGGCTGTCGCGCAGTCGCGAGGAGCTGTTGCGGCGATTCGGGATCGATGTCGATGGCGATCCGCATGAACGGAGTTTCGGAGAAACTCCGCCATGTAGGCAAGTTTCTCCGAAACTTGCGGCGCAATTGGCGAAGCTGTCGCAGGGCGATAAGGCAAAGCTCAACTGGGAACTCTTTCGCGTGTGGGACGGCTGCCTCGACCGCGGCGCCGGCGAGTGCGTGCTCGCGCGGCCCGAGCTTTCTGAAATCGTCGAGCGGAGCCTACGGCACTTCGACGGCGATCGCTATGTGCTGACCGACGCGGTGGTCATGCCGAACCACGTTCACATGTTGGTCGCGTTCGCCGACGCGGATCAGGTGCTCGCACAGGTCGCCGGTTGGAAACGGTATACGAGCCGGCAAATTCAGCAGGCGCTAGGCCGGCGAGGAGAATTTTGGCAGGCCGAGCAGTTCGATCATCTGGTGCGGAGCTTGGAGTACTTTGAGTACTTCAGGCAATACCTGGCGGAGAATCCGCGGAAGGCGGGTTTGAAGGAAGGCGCTTATCGGTATTACTCAAAGGCGTTGTGATCGTGGTTGACGCTGCGACTTGCAGGGTGAAGTTGTTCGACGGGGCGACACGCATTGACCTAGCTTTCGGAGAAGGTGAAATATGTGGCGGAGTTTCTCCGAAACTCCGGAATTGGCGCGCCGGAACGCACTGCACTTGCACAGCTTTTAACCGGGTGGAGGCCGCATTGACCGATTTTCGGAGAAAATCGGCTACGCGAGAAGAAAATCGGCTACGCGAGAAGAAAATCGGCTACGCGAGGAGAAGATCGGCTGCGTGGCGGAGTTTCTCCGAAACTCCGGAATTGGCGCGCCGGGACGCACTGCATCGGCAAGGCTCCGATCAGGGTGGAGGCCGCATTGACCGATTTTCGGAGAAAATCGGCTACGCGAGGAGAAAATCGGCTACGCGAGGAGAAAATCGGCTACGAAAAAGGCCCCCTGGTTCGGGGGAACCAGGGGGCCTCGGGTATCACCTACACGAGAGGCTCGAGGAGCCGCCCGTGAAAGTCGATCGATATTCAACCTAGGCCTTGCGACGTCGGCTAGCGGCAATAATACCGACTAGGCCCATTCCAGCCATCGCGAGGGTCGCCGGCTCAGGAATCGCATCCGGAAACGTTACCGTCAAAGGAGTACCAACAACATTACCGGCACTGAAGATGGTTACCGTAGCCTGACCCAGGGCGCTGGGGTTACCGATTGGGGTGTTGATGTTAAAGTTCGCGAGGAACAGGTTACCGCCCGGCTCGCCAGCGGTGCTGATCGTGCCGCCCAACGCAGCGACGGTGAACTCAAGCCCTGCAGTAGTCTGAACCGCGCCAAACTGGCTATAACCCCTGCCACCATCTCCCTCTCCCGGATCACGGTCTAGAAACCGATTTCGGAAGGTAGACGGCTCGCCCGGAGACCTGGGAAAACTACTGGCGAGACCGGTGTTGGGATTTAAAAACGTGTTCCCGGAGGTCGGCGTGGCAATCATGTTGATAGTATCAAAGTTATCATTGTCGGCGCCACCGTTTAGATAAACCGAGTACGCAGTGTTGACACCTGTACCGGTCGTCGTGACCGAAAGACTAGCTGCACTTACGGTCGTGGCTACAGAAACCGCAAGTAATGCGGTGAAGGCGAAGATGTTTTTCATATTTGTTTCTCTCGACGTTTCAGTGAAATTGGTGATTAACTAAAGGTCTCAAAACTCGTGATGGATCTCAAATGAAGAGCCATCTCACTGAAGTCATTAGCGAAGGTCTCCTGCAAATCTTCAGATTCTTGAATGCTAAGTGATTTTAAGCACGCCGTCCACGGCACGCAAGGCCCAGCAATGCCAAGCCCAGCAACGCGATGCCGGAAGGCTCGGGGATAGCGGTGGCCAGCGGATTTGGCGTGGGCGGGTTAGGTGGGTTGAAGTTCGCCGCCAGCGCGCTAACATCAGCTGCACCAACTTCACTTGGGCCCGTGTTTGGGACGAAATCAGCTTGGTCCCAAGTCCTCGCGCCCAATAGCCCAAAGTTGGCGGCCAGAATGCTGACATCAGCCGCGCCTACAATCCCATCGCGGTTCGCATCGCCCGGCCGGAGGCCGTCGACGCCGACGCTATCGCCGCGAACGCTCACTCTGTCGAACGTCGCCGCGACGACATCGGGATCGGTACCAGCGTCTGGTCCGTCGGGGGCGAATTCATTGGCTGCGACTGCGCCCAACACCATCGTTGGCCGGGCGGTGCCGACGGCCCATGAGCCGGAGGCGATCCGCGTCGAATTGTCCCAAAAATCGTTGGTGGGGAAGGGGGTTCTGTTGAACAGGTCGTCTTGAACGACGAGGCTTGGGCTGGTGGGCGTGCCGACTTGCAGCCGCAGCGTACCAGCCAAATCGTCGCCCGCGACGATGTGCGCGAAGCCGTTGGGATAGTTGACCGTGTTAAACGTGGCGTTCGTGGTGCTGCCCTGGAAGCGAAAGACTTGATCCGTATTGTTAAAAACTGCCGCATTGGGCGTGATCGCGGCGAGGGGCGTGTCAGTGCCGGTGACGCCGAGGTTGCCGCCGACGGTCACGGCGATGCCCGCCAGGCCCAACGAGGCGGTGGACTTCACCAAAAGATCCCATGTGCCGCCACTCGTGGCAACGCCCGGATCATTGTAGCGAAGGTTTAGCTGCACACTCACGACGGCGAGCGCCGGCGAGGCAGTCGCGACCAGAACGGCGGTGCATAGCGACAAGACTAATCCACGTTTCATGTTCATTTCTCCAAGTCCCCGTCTCATGTTGGTGAGTGATACCCGATCAAAAAGCTGCGATTGCTTGGGGGGCAAATTTAATGACCGCGAATTTGCCACGTCGGCCATGTGCGGACGCTGCTTGAAGAGACAAGAAGAGAAACTGTCCGAAGGGGGGGCAAGAGGTTTCGCTGAAAGCCCTCGAACTGCGTCCACGTCTTGTTGCAACTTCTAAGCAGATAAGCACACCGACGGCGTAGCAAACTGGCCGCCATGCTCCCCACTCTACCAAGGAATAATGGGCTTGCAACAGTT
>JBGSYU010000344.1:0-2506 GCA_041750715.1 Lacipirellula sp. | reverse complement strand
GGCCGAAGTGGCTGCCGCCGTGGGCGACGCCATCGGCGTCGTGCCGCCGCGAAACGCGGCGCACGCCATCAATGCGCTGGCCGACGAAGTCGCCCGTCGCGGCCAATCGCCCGACGAGCGTTTTAGTTCGCTCTACCTGGTGATCTACGACGTTGCGCAGTTTCGCGATCTGCGGATCACTGAAGACGACTACAGTTTTTCCTTCTCCGCGTCGAACGGAAAGACGCCGGGCGTCGACAAGCGGTTCCGCGAAATCCTGAAGGAAGGGCCGGTCGTCGGCGTGCATGTGCTGCTGTGGTGCGAGTCGTACAATTCGCTGACGCGGTCGGTCGACCGGCTGACGCTCCGCGAGATCGAGTACCGCGTGGGAATGCAGATGAGCGCGGCCGACTCGACCAGCCTCATCGACTCGCCGGCGGCGACGCTGATCGGCGAGCACCGGGCGCTGCTCTACCGCGACGACCTGGGCACGCAGACCAAGTTCCGTCCCTATGGAAGGCCCACGGAGCAGTGGCTCGCGTGGGCGGCGACGCATTTTCACGGCGGCGTGGCCACGAAATCTTAACTCGCGAATTTCGGAGAAATTCGCCCATGTAGGCAAGTCTCTCCGAGACTTGCTATCCTAATAATCGCTTATCTGGATCATCCACTGACAGAAGGACGGCTTCCATGGACCATCAACAGCCCCAGAACCTTTCCCGCCGCACATTCGCTAAGCGGGCGGCCGCGGGGTCGCTGGCTGCGCTCGCGACGCCTTCGATTCTGACCGCAAGCAAGGCGGACGCAAAGAAGCCCGTCGTCGGTGTGGGCGAGCATCAGTACGAGGTCCACCACGACTGGGCGAAGTTGCCGGAAAAGTTCACCTGGCAAACGACGCACAACGTGGCCGTTGGGGGCGACGGGCTGGTGTACGTCATTCATGAAGGCCGCGCCGATCAGCCGGAGCACGACTCGATCTTCGTCTTCGACGCCGACGGGAAATTCGTTCGCTCGTTCGGTAAGCAATTTCAAGGCGGCGGGCATGGACTCGAACTGCGCGAGGAAGGCGGCGACGAGTTCGTCTACGCCACTGCCTACCAGTTGAAGCGGTCGTTCGCGAAGCTCACCCCGACCGGCGAAACGGTGTGGCACAAATACGCGCCGATGGAAGCGGGCGGCTACGCTGAAGGCGAGAACGTGCTGCCGCGCACGGACAATCCCTGGGGCCGCGATCGGTTCCATCCCACCAACTTCGCGTTTTTGCCGGACGGCGGATTCTTCCTCGCCGATGGCTATGGAAGCTGGCGAATTCATCGCTACGACGCCGACGGCAATTGGAAGAGCAGCTTCGGCAAACCGTCCGAAGAGGGAGCCGGGGCGTCCTCGCCCCCGGCCGACGGAACATTCAACACGCCCCACGGCCTGTGGATCGACGACCGCGGCGACGAGCCCTTGGTGGTCGTCACCGATCGCGCGAACGGCCGCCTGCAATGGTTCACGCTCGACGGCGAGCACCAACAAACGCTCGACGGCTTCATGCTCCCCGCGAACGCCGACCGCCGCGGCGACGTGCTGCTCATCCCCGATCTGGTCGGCCGAGTGACGCTGCTCGACAAAGAGAACCAGGTGATCGCTCACCTGGGCGATGACAGCGAGCGAATGAAGGCCGACGCGGCAAAGGCCATCCGCAGCGACGAGTCGCAGTGGCAGCCCGGCAAATTCGTGCATCCGCACGATGCCTGCTTCGACGCCGATGGCAATATCTACGTGGCGGAGTGGGTGGCCAGTGGGCGGGTGTCGAAGTTGACGAAGCTGGCGTAGCGGACGTTGTAGCTGCGGGCTAACAGCCCGCCGGTGCAGCGCGGTCGAGCGTGAGTTTGCTTCGCCGGCGGGCTATTTGCCCGCGGCTGCTCGGGAAGTCGACCCTGTCGACAGCCGTCCGGCAATCCCTAGAATGGCGCATTCATCCCGCCATTTTTGGCCGCATTTATCGGCCTATTCATACACGCCCTGCAGGTAAAGGACCCCCATGAGTACGATCGTCGATATTCGCGGCCGCCAGATTCTCGACAGCCGCGGCAATCCCACGGTGGAGGTCGACGTCACCCTGTCCGATGGCACCACTGGCACCGCGGCCGTGCCGAGCGGGGCAAGCACCGGCGCCCACGAGGCTAACGAGCTGCGCGACGGCGATAAGGCCAAGTGGATGGGCAAGGGCGTCGCCAAAGCGGTGACGAACGTCAACGACCGCATCGCCGACGAGCTGATCGGCATGGACGCTCTCGACCAAATCGAGATCGACCAACGGATGATTGACCTCGACAGCACGCCGAACAAAAAAGAACTGGGCGCCAACGCCATCCTGGGCGTGTCGCTCGCCACGGCGCACGCGGCGGCGCGGTTTTGCGAGCTGCCGCTTTTTCGCTACCTGGGCGGCTCGAACGCGCGGCTGCTGCCGGCGCCGATGATGAACATCATCAACGGCGGCCAGCACGCGGACAACTCCGTCGACATCCAGGAGTTCATG
>JBGSYU010000343.1:0-1697 GCA_041750715.1 Lacipirellula sp. | reverse complement strand
GATGTTCGATTCGTTTCGCGGCGCCGTCATGCAAGCACGGCGGGAGAAAGAACTGTGTTTCGCCGCGTTGCTCGACCGAGAGACTATCAGCGCGGCGTTTGGCGAAGCAAGCTCGCTTTGGCAAGGTTGGATCTATACGCCGGCCGTGACGGTGTGGGTTTTCTTGTCGCAATGTCTCAGCGCGGACCATTGCTGTCGCGATGCGGTAGCCCGACTGGCGGCGTGGCGAACGACCCAACGTCTTCCGCCGTGCTCGCCCGACACGGGGGCCTACTGTACGGCGCGGGACGGCCTGCCGGAACGCGCGATTGGCGAGCTCGTTCGACGGACGGGCTGGGACGTCGAAGCGCAAGCGCCCGCCGCGTGGCGTTGGCATGGACGGCCAGTCCGCGTGGTCGACGGCTCGACCGTGACCATGCCCGACACGGCCGAGAATCAAGCCGAGTATCCGCAGATTCCCGGGCAGCGCGCGGGCTGCGGCTTTCCGATCGCGCGGATTCTGGTCGTCTTCTCGTTGGCGGTCGGGACCGTTCTGGAGACGGCGCTGGGCGCGTACGCGGGCAAGGAGACCGGCGAAACGGGCCTGTTTCGTACGCTGCACAACGCCCTTTCGGCCGGGGACGTGGTGCTGGCCGACCGCTGTTTTGCCGGGTGGTTCGACATGGCGCTGTTGAAAGAACGGGGCGTCGATCTGGCGATCCGCAAGCATGCCCGGCGGAAGACGGACTTTCGCACGGGTCGCCGGCTGGGCAAAGACGATCAGGTCGTCCGTATCGCCAAACCGCCGCGGCCCGACTGGATGACGCCCGAAGACTATGCGCGGCTGCCCCGCGAACTCGAACTGCGCGAGGTGCGCCTTCGCGTCGCCCAGCGCGGATTTCGCACCAAGACGCTCGTCGTCGTCACGACGCTGCTGGACGCCCAGGCGTATCCCGCCGCCGCGATCGCCCAACTGTACCGGCGGCGCTGGGACGCAGAGTTGCATCTGCGAAGTCTCAAGACCGTTTTGCAAATGGATCATCTGCGCTGTAAGACGCCGCATCGCGTGCGAAACGAGTTTCATATGCACCTGATAGCCTACAACTTGATCCGTCGTCTGATGACGCTGGCGGCCCTCGAAGCCGGAATGCAGCCGTGGCAGATTAGCTTCAAAGGAACGCTGCAGACGCTCGCCGCGTTCTTGCCGTCGCTCGTCGCGAGCATGCCGGCCAACAGCGGCTGTCAAACGCTGATCCGCTGCATCGCTGCTCACGTGGTCGGCGACCGACCCGATCGATTCGAACCTCGACGCGTCAAACGACGCCCCAAACCACACCCCCTCCTCACAAAACCTCGACACGAATACAAACCCCATGTCCGTAAGTAGTTAGGGAAGTTCAAGTGCCATTCCTGTCCGACGCCCAATGGCGCAAGCGGCTCACCGACGACCAGTACCACGTCACCCGCGAGCAGGGAACCGAGCGACCATTTACCGGTAAATTGTTGAAGCAGAAAGGCAGTGGCGTCTTCACCTGCGTAGGTTGCGGGGCGCCCTTGTTCGATTCGTCGACCAAATTTGAATCGAACACCGGTTGGCCGAGCTTCTGGCAACCTCGAAAAGACGGCCAGGTCGCTACGGAAGTCGATCGCTCGTTGGGAATGGAGCGCACGGAGGTGAAGTGCGAGCGCTGCGATGCGCACCTGGGGCACGTGTTCGA
>JBGSYU010000342.1:0-3862 GCA_041750715.1 Lacipirellula sp. | reverse complement strand
TCGGCCTTGAGCGGCCCCGAATCCCGTTCGACGTACGCCTCGCCATAAGTCGCCGTAAATTCGCCGGCAGCCGCCACCCCCGCCGCTTGCGGCTTAGCGACCCCCACCGCCACAAGCGAAAGAAATAAAATGCTTCGTCTCATCACGATCGTCGTTCCTGATCCGTAGAGTGTCGGTCCTGGACTCCCTATAATATCCCCGGAACCATGAAAAAGCGGCAATGGCAGTCCCCACCGCAATTAGCCCCCGGTCAGTGACCGGGGGCTAAATAGGATCAAATGCAAGCGTGTCCCACCAATTCTCCACCATCGAAGAAGCCGTCGAAGCGATCCGCCAGGGTCGCGTCATCATCGTCGCCGACGATGAAGATCGCGAGAACGAGGGCGACTTCGTCTGCGCCGCCGAGAAGGTGACCCCCGAAACCGTCAACTTCATGATCACCCACGGCCGCGGCCAGCTTTGCATGCCGATCCTGCCCGATGTGAGTGAGCGACTGGAACTGGCCGCGATGTGCGAGGCCAACACCGCGCCGCTGGGCACCAACTACACCATACCGGTCGATCACCGCACCAGCCGCACCGGCATCACCGCCGGCGAACGGGCCACGACGATTCAAGCGATCTGCGATCCCACGAGCCGGCCCACCGATTTCACCCGACCGGGACACCTCTTCCCCCTGGTGGCCAAAGAGGGCGGCGTCCTTCGCCGCGCCGGACACACCGAAGCCGCCGTCGACCTCGCTCGCATGGCAGGACTCACCCCCGCCGGCGTGCTGTGCGAGATTCTCGACGAAACCGGCGACCGCGCCACCCGCGCGAAGCTCACCGAACTGGGCCGCAAGTTCGGCCTGCCGACCATTTCCATCGAGCAGCTCATCGCCCACCGCCGGCTGAGCGAAAAGCTCGTCTTCCGCACCGCCGAAGCGCGCCTGCCCACTAAGTACGGCGACGGCCGCGTCATTTCCTACGGCGTGAAGTACGAGGTGCAGGAGCCGCTGGTGTACGTCATCGGCGACCCGACCGCGGTCGCCGCGCCGCTGGTGCGGCTTCACTCCTCGTGCTTCACGGGCGACCTGCTCGACTCGCTTCGCTGCGACTGCGGCGACCAGCTCCACCTGGCCCTCGACATGATCGGCCGCGAAGCGGCAGGCGTGCTCGTCTACCTCCCGCAAGAAGGCCGCGGCATCGGCCTGGTCGAAAAGATCAAGGCCTACGCGCTCCAGGACCAAGGCATGGACACCGTCGAAGCCAACCTCGCCCTAGGGTTCATGGCCGACCCCCGCGACTACGGCGTCGGCATCCAACTGCTCAAGGACCTCGGCCTACGCAAGGTGCGGCTGCTTACCAACAATCCGAAGAAAACCGACGCCTTCATTTACGGCGGGTTCGATTTAGAAGTGGTCGATCAGGTTCCCATCGTCGGCCCTATCACTGAGCACAATTCAGCGTATCTCGCAGCGAAGCGTGACAAAATGGGCCACAAGCTGCCGAAGTCGTGAGGTACGACGAGGCGCCACCTGCGACGCTCTACCGCTTTCACGCAAATCTTTTCGTACGTGCTGTCGACGGTGCTTTAGGTCCGCCCGTCAAACTCCGTGAAGCGACCTTCTCGCCATGGCGCGCGACGAACGGCGGCCCGCCGACTTTCAACGCATTCTATCAAGTCACCTTCGAGCAAGCCCTCAACGCCCTCGCCCAACTGCCACGCCTCGACGCCGAGCCCGACGGCTACTTCGTCGTCGCCGGCGACCAAGACGGCCAGCGCTGGCAAGTCGACGGCCACCTCTACGACTTCAGCGACCGCCTTCACCGCGTCGAACTCTACGGCCAGTGCCCGCCCGAAGCCTTCGACGCGATTCTCATCTGCCTCGGCTGGCCCGCGACGCCGCTGACCTTCGAGCTTGTAAAAGAAGGCGTCGCGCTCGAAGAAGCAGCCTTCCGCCAATGGGCAAGCAGCTAAGTCATTGCTAGCGAGCCCCCGGCGTCTCGCCCCCGGCGAATTCACGGTAGCAAACACTGCCCTTGACGTGTCGCCAGCGCGAATTCTATACCTCCCTCGCCCATGAACGGGCGTCTTATTTGGCCGCTTCAGGAGACACCGCCCATGTGCGCCGCTGCGCTCAAATCCGCCTTGCCGACCACGCCCATCTCCGCGCGCGTCGCCCGCAAGATATGGCGCGAAGTTTCCCGCCCCGTCCGCCAACTCTCGCGGGGCGTTACCGGGCAAGGCGCCCGGATCGAATTCGACGGTCGCGACGGCATCGGCGCCTTTCATCCGCAGCAATGCACGGTGGAACCGGAAGCCATCGCCTTCCTTAAGCGCCTCGTGCGCCAGTCCCGCCGGTACCCCGGTCCTATCATTGAGATTGGAACGCTGCTGGGCATCACCGCCACCCACATGGCGCTGGCGAAGACGCCCGAGCAAAAAATCATCACCGTCGACCTTTACTGCTGGAACCCGTGGAAGCTTCCCCCCGACGTTCACGACGCTCTCGCGGGCGAAGTGCTCCGCTATCTCGTCGAGACGGGACACGTCCAGCGCGTGCGAATGGACAAGGACGAGTTCTATCGCTCCTATCAAGGTCCGCCGCCGGCCATGGTCTTTCTCGACGCCATGCACGACTACGAAAACACGAAGAAGGACGTCGAGTGGGCGCAACGAGTCGGCGCCAAGATCATTTCCGGCCACGACTATTCGCATCTCCACCCCGGCGTGATCAAAATCGTGGACGAACTGGGCGGTCCGCGCGAGCTGGAGGCGTCGGTGTGGGTGTTGTAACCTCCGCGAGAATCCGCAACCTTAGCATGGCGTCTAAACGCGTCAGTCAGGACGTTTCCGACGGCATGGAAGCCATCTCGTTCGAGCACGACCAAACCAAGAACCTGGTCTCGGTGGTCATTCCGACGTACCAGGGCGAGCGGTTCATCGGCGAGGCGCTCGCCTCGGTGGGTAGCCAATCGTACGCCCCTTGGGAAGTCGTCGTCGTGGACGACGGCCCCAGCGGACCGACCCAAAGAATCGTCGAAGACTTCGCCCGCCGACATCCCTCGCACCGGGTCTCCTACAGCCGCAACGACCGCAATTTCGGAGCGGCCCACACCCGCAACGTGGCGTTCGCTAAAGCCCGCGGGGAGTTCGTCGCCCTCCTGGACGCCGACGATCGCTGGTTGCCGGACCACCTCACGGTTTCGGCCGAGGCCCTGCAAGATTCCAGCCTGGACATCGTCTATTCGACCGCCTTGATGATCGAGGATCAAACCAACCTGGTGTTAGGCACCTGGGGGCCATACGCCGACGAGCTGGCAGATTTCCCTCAGAGCCTTTTAGGCCGCAGTTACGTTACGCCGTCGGCCACGGTGCTGCGCCGCCAGGTGCTCCACGACGTGGGTCCGTGGAACGCAGGACTGCGCTACTGCGAGGACTTCGATTTCTGGATGCGATGCGTCGCAGCCGGCAAGCAATTTCGGTACGTCGGGGGTTGCCGGTGCCTCTATCGTAAGAATCACGAGGGCGCGACGACCCAACGACTGTGCGGTACGATGGAAGAGGTGGCGGAAGTCACCGAACGGTACATGCACGCGACCGGTCGGATGGCCAGCGAAGGCCCGCGTTATGCCGCCAAAGCGTATGCACGCGCGGGGCGCCTGCATGCCAAAGCCGACCCGCTTCGCGATCCGTCGGCCGACCCCTCGCGCTCGCCGCGGCTCATGATTAAAGCGTGGCGATTGCGGCCCGCCCACGTCAGTTATTTATTTAGAGCCGCGCGATACGGCTTTCGGCAGACGTTTCGCGGCCGCAGTCGCTTCGACCCCGCCCCGCCGGCCGCCAGCAATCCGCCGGCCCGCACCGCCGCCTAGCCGCG
>JBGSYU010000341.1:0-2992 GCA_041750715.1 Lacipirellula sp. | reverse complement strand
GTCGGCCGTTTGAAGCACCGGGCCGCCGCCGTCGTTCAAATCGGCCGTGCCCTTCGTGCCGTGCGCGTGTTCGGTGACGGCGTTCCACGCCCCGTCGATATGGCAGCACTGGCTGAACATCTTCGTGTCGTCGGGGTAGGTGTATTCCACGGCGTGATGATCGAAGATCTGACCGCATTCCTTGCTCGTGCGAACCTGCCGGCCGCCCAGTCCGTGGCACGAGACGGGCGTCTTGCCCTTGAGCCAGTTGCTAATGTCGAGGTTGTGAATGTGTTGCTCGACGATGTGATCGCCGCCCAGCCAAGTGAAATAATACCAGTTGCGCATCTGGTACTCCATCTCGGTGTACTCGGGCTTGCGCGGGCGAACCCACAGCGTGCCGCCGTTCCAGTAGACGCGCGTGGCGAGAACGTCGCCGATCGCGCCGTCGTGAATCCGCTCCACCGCTTCGACGTAACGCTGGTCGTGCCGCCGTTGCAATCCCACCGCCACCATCAGGTCCTTCTCCTTGGCGATTTCGTTGGCCGCCAGGAAGCGGCGGACGCCCGGGCCGTCGACCGCCACCGGCTTCTCGCAGAAGACGTGCTTACCGGCCTTCACGCACGCCTCGAAGTGCTGCGGGCGGAAGTGGGGCGGCGTCGTGAGGATCACCAAATCGACGCCGCTGTCGATCACCTGCTGGAAGCCGTCGAAGCCGACGAACTGACGATCCGAGGGGACGTCGACTCGGCTCTCGTAGAAGAGCGAATCCTTGTTGCCGCTGTGTTGGGCGACGGCGCCCTGGAGGGCGCCAAGGCAGTCGGTCATGTTATCCGCGAACGCGTCGCAGACGGCCCACAGCGTGACCTTGCCCTTGGTTTCCAAAGCCTGCGAAGCGGCGCCACGGCCGCGGCCGCCGCAGCCGATCAAGCCGATCTTGATTTCGTCGCTCCCCGAAACATTCGCGGAACGAGCGATCCGCTGATTGACGCCCAACACGGCGCCCCCAGCCACGATCGCCGAGGCGCCCTTAAGGAAATGGCGCCGCGACGTGTCGGCCGAGAGTTTCTCGCTGCTATGGTCGGACATGATCGCCTCCTGGGAGTGATAAAAGCAGTTTTGATTTATAAGATGCGGCAAGATGCGGCTTAATCTTGAGAGATGCAGAGTCCCGCGCTCGGTCATTCTGAGGCACTCCGAAGAATCTGGCGGGACCCTTCGGAGTACCTCAGGGTGACTGTTTCCGGACTTTGCGGCTCCTGGTCAAGAATTGTCGTTGAGTTTCTCGGCGGCTTCGATGGCTTCATCTAGCGTGTCGTCGGCGTTGCCCAGCGCTCCGCGACCCTCCTTCAGCCGGGCCTTGACGTCCATGCGCAGCTCGTCGACGTCGATTTCCCAGGCCCGCGTCTTGTCTTCGTCGGACAACTCGTTCAGAGGTCGCACGAGCCGCATCCCTACGCCCATGGCGGGCTCCTCAGTATACCACCACGGGCTTAAGGGAAGATTAGGGTCGGACAATTTCCACTCATCTTCTTCTGACTTATGCCGGGCCGCACTGCGGGCCATCGGCGGCTCATCCAGCCACGAGCCGCCGCGAATCACCCGCGGATAAAGCTTGGTCGGCCAATTCACGTCGTCTGCGGAGGTTTCGGGCCCCTTGCCCAGCTTTGTATAGCGGTCCGCCGCGTATTCGTCGAGCGTCCACTCGGCCACGTTGCCGTGCATGTCGTACAGGCCCCACGGGTTCGGCGCCTTCGTGCCCACCGGGTGCGTCGCGTAATCGGAGTTCTCCATCAACCACGCGTGCTGCTCGACGTCGCCCGCGTCATCGCCGAACGAGTAGGCCGTCTCGGTTCCCGCGCGCGCGGCGTACTCCCATTCCGCTTCGCTCGGCAGCCGGTACGGCCGCCCGGTGATGCCGCTGAGCCACTTGGTGTACTGCCGCGCCGCGTATTGCGTCATCGTCACGGCCGGCTGGTCCGGCAGATCGCCTGCCATGTACGTTTGGTCGGGCATGTAGAGCGGCGTGGGCGACGTGACCGCGTCGACGTCGTACTGGTCCACGATCTCCCCGTCCCAGCCGTGCTTGTCGACGAGTTCCCAGTCCTGCGCATCGTCACCGCTGGCTTGCTCTTTCGCGCGGTTCATCTTGAGCGTCTGCAATTGCTTGAATTCGTTATACATCCCCATGTACGTTTGAAATTCGGCCCAGGTCACCTCGTTCTTGCCGATCCAGAACGGTTCGACCTTCACACGAACCTGCGGGCCTTCGTCGTCGGCGCGATCGGCCTCGCCCTCGGGGCTGCCCATGGAAAAAACGCCTCCCGGCACGGGGATCATCGCAAAGGAAACGTCCGTCCCTGGCAACTGCTCGACGTACGCCGTCATGAACCGGCCGTCGACCTCGACGGACGGTCCCTCGGCCGGTTTCGTATCGCTCCACCCCGGCATATCCTCCGCGCGAGCGATGATTGCCGTCATGGCAATGAGGACCGCCGCGAGCGCTGCGAACCTGAACGGGGAGGCAAGGTACTTCATGATGCACGCGTCGTGTGTCTGGGCGGCTTGGCAAGAATCTAAGGCGAGCTTACGCGGCCCGAAACTGAGCCCGGCGAGCACCGTTGAGCATACGCCGCCGTCTTCCCGCTCGCAATCCAACGACGCCCACGGCCCTCGCATAGAAGACCTCAGTGCAGCCCAGTATAGTAAATGCTTCCATGAAGCCCCCGGCTCTGCCGGGGGGCTGACCGGCCATGAGCGTTTCAAACCAGTATGTCCCCCGTCAGAGCCGGGGGCTTTCAATTTCAACGCGACTCCTACCGTGACCGACCTCGTCCGCCAGGAAATCATGACCGCCGCCGACACGGTGGTCGTGAAAGTCGGCAGTCGGGTCCTCACCCGCGAGGACGGCGCTCTCGACGACGAGCGCGTCGCGGCGATCGCCAACCAGCTCGCGCAGCTGAGCCACGACGGACGCAAGGTGGTGCTGGTAAGCAGCGGCGCCGTCGCCGCC
>JBGSYU010000340.1:0-3997 GCA_041750715.1 Lacipirellula sp. | reverse complement strand
GCGGCTGCGGCGTTGGGCGACGGTTACGGGTTGGTCGCACGCCGTGCAACCGACGCGCCGGTCCTCGGCCAATTTACGGAGGCCCTCGCCGCCGCCGTCCGCTCCGTCGGCGGCCGGCAGCATCGCGAGCGTCGCATCCGGCGACTGGAAACCATCCTCGAAATCACCCATGCCTGGCGTCAAACGAACTCGATGGAGGCGCTGCTCAAAGCGATGGCCGAGGCCGCCACCGAGCTGCTGCAAGCCGACCGCGCCAGCATCTTTCTCTGGGACAAGCCGCACAAGCAACTCGTGGCACGCCCCGCGCTGGGTGTGAAGGGCAACGAACTGCGAATTCCCGACGACAGCGGCATCGTCGGCCAAGTGATCCGCACGCTCGAACCCCGCCGCGTCGGCGGCGGCATGGGCGATGAAGGCATTGATCGCCAGGTCGATCAGGCGACCGGTTACACCACGCGAACGATTCTCTGCGTACCGTTGCTCACGCCGGCCGGCAAATGCCTGGGCGCCTTTGAAACGCTCAACAAACGCGACGGGCAGTTCACCGAAGAAGACGAGCGCGGCCTCATCGAGCTCGCCGCCCACGCCGCCGTCGCCCTGCAGAACACGCAAGAGTTTGAGGAATTGCTCACCAAGCACCAGCAGCTCGTCGAGCAGGCGTCGCAAGGCCTACAGCTCATCGGCGAAAGCCCCGCCATCGAAGCCCTGCGCAGCACCGTGCGCCGCATTGCCGACACCGATCTGGCCATCCTCATTCTCGGCGACAACGGCACCGGCAAAGAAGTCGTCGCCCGCTCGATTCACTACCTCAGTCGCCGGCGCGAACAACCGTTCATCGCCGTCAACTGCGCCGCGATCGCCGAGACGCTGCTCGAAAGCGAGCTCTTCGGCCACGAAAAGGGCGCCTTTACAGACGCCCGCGAGTCGCGCGCCGGCAAGTTCGAGCTCGCCTCAGGCGGCACGCTGTTCCTCGACGAGATCGGCGACATGAGCCCCGGCGGCCAGGCCAAGCTGCTGCGCGTGCTCGAAGATAAAACGGTCGTCCGCGTCGGCGGCTCGACGCCCATTTATACCGAAGTGCGAATCCTCGCCGCCACCAATCAGGATTTGGGCGCGATGGTTCGCGCCAAGAAATTCCGCGAAGATTTGTTCTTTCGGCTCAACGTGGTAAGCCTCGAACTCCCCCCCTTGCGCGAGCGCGGCGACGACGTGCTAATTTTGGCCGACCACTTCCTCGGCACGTTCTGCCGCAACATGGGCCGCCGCGCGCCGACGTTCTCGCCCGCGGCGCGCAAGCGGCTGCTCGCCCACGCCTGGCCCGGCAACGTCCGCGAGCTTCGCAATCTCACCGAACGGCTCGCGTACCTCACCGCCGGCGACGCAGTAGAAGTGGACGATCTTGTCCTGATTGATTCCGGAGCGAGCGACGCCGAGCGGCTCGCCGAGCTGCACGGCTCGCTCGCCGAAGCGACGCGCCAGTTCCAGCAGCATTACATCCGCAAGACGATCGACGCCTCCCGCGGCAACATGAGCGGCGCCGCCAAACGCCTGGGGCTGCACCGCTCGAACCTGTACCGCAAGATGCGCCAACTAGAAATGGCCGCCGGCGATGAGAGCGACGATGAGGACGAACCCATTTAGCCCCCGGTCACTGACCGGGGGCTAAATGACGTATCGCAACGTTTACGCCAGCCTCAATTTCGCCTCGATCCGCCGCACCGCCTCTTCCACCTGGCAAACCTGATCGCCCACCACCATCTCGCCATGGGCGCTAATCAGCTTGTCGAACTTCTTCTGCGCCGAGACGACGGTGCTATGGCTGCGTCGTCCGAAAAAATCGCCCACCTCGCTGAGCGCCGCCCGGGTGAATCGGCGGGCCAGCCACATCGCCAGCATTCGCGGCTCGGCGATCGCCCGCGTCTTGCGCTGCGATTTAAGACTCGACGCCTCCACGCCAAATACCTCGCACACCGCCCGCTGAATGTCGATGAGCCGTACCTGCGGCGCATGCTGCCGGCAGAACTCCGCGAGCACCGGCTCCGCGAGCGCCACAGCGATCGGCTCACCCACGGCCATGCTCGCCGCCACGAGCCGATTGATCGCCCCGCTCAGCAGTCGCCCGCTGCCGACGACTTGCTGGGCGACCAGTTCGATCGTGCTCTCGTCCAGCGGAATCTGCATCCTCTCGGCCATGCCGCGAACGATGCCCACGCGCACATCGTAGTCCGGCGGATCGAGCGCCACCGCCAGCCCCGCCGACACGCGGCTTGCAAGGTCCGCGCTTACGGTTTGCAATTCGACCGCTGCGCGATCGCTCACCAGCGCCACCTGCCCGCCCCGAGCATGCAGCGCGTCGATCGTGTACAGCAGTTCCTCGAGCGTCGCCTTCTTGCCGGCGAGAAAATGCACGTCGTCGATCAGCAGCACGTCGAGATTACGCATTTTCTGCCGGAAGGAGGGCAACGCGCGCCGCTCCAGCGCTTCCAAGAACTGCGACGTGAATTGCTCCGCCGTAAGTTGCACGACGCGAGAGCGGCACCGCGACCGTCGCGCATGCTGCGCGATCGCGCAGAGCAAATGCGTCTTCCCAGTTCCTGCCGGGCCATATAGCAGTAGTGGACTAAACCGCCCCGGCTGCTGCGCCACCTCCCGCGCCGCCTGCGCCGCCAGCCGATTGGCCGCGCCGACGACGAAATCCTCGAACGAGTACCGCGGCCGCTTAGGCGTCGCCGGCAGTTCGCTCGGTGCGACGGTCGCCCCCTCGCACGCCGGCGTCTTCGGAAGGACGACCGCGGCGCTGGTTCCGGCAAAGTCCAGCGTCCGCTGCGTCTCGCCCGTCCATTCGAAGAGAATCTCCGGCAGCGTCCCAAACGCCATCGTCGCACATTCGCTCAGCGCTGCGCTCAGCTTCCGCTTAAACCATTGCACCTCGGCTTTCGACATGCAGCGAACGCGCAGCGTCTGGCCGTCCAGTTCTAAGCTGGTTTGGGGGCCGAGCCACAACTCGTAGCGCTCGGCGCCGAGTCGCTCCCGGAGCGCTCGGCGCAAAACGGACAGCCTGTCCGAATCGTCCATGACCACTTCCTGCGTACCTCGCGAGGCGCGCACCACGACCCACGACGAGGCGCGTCTGGGAAAATCTTTGCCCCAGCGCGACTCGCTAAATAATCGTGATTGCGCCCCACATCCCGGAGAAGCGATCGATCGCAAGAGCGGCCGATCGACTAGTGTTTAATGTCACCTGCGAGAGGCGATTCTAGGGATGCTAGCACTGGCGTCAAAGCCCTTGACTTCGCATGGCGGCTTGTCCCGCGCTTCGCGCACGACGAACCGCCGAGAAAGCCGGCCTGTTTTCTTCGCGCGTTCTTAAAAAATCTTTTGGGGGGTCGCTCGTTCGGGGTGGATAACGTGTCGGAGTGAAGGGACGCGATTGAAAAGTAACGCGAACGTCGCCCGCGGCGCGCTGTCGCAGCATGCACTTGATCGAATCAGGCGCGCGCTCCGAAGTTAAACGGTTGCCGAATGTTGCGCTTCCGTTCGTAAACGGGCGTACACGATTCGACGATCCCAGGCCACAAACCCTGCCCGCTCGTACGCGCCCAGCGCCGGCGTATTGTTCTCATCCACGGCAAGCACCAGCCGCTCGGCGCCGCGGCGGGCCGCGACGTCGAGCGCGAAATGAACGGCCTGCTCCCCATTTTTCCGCCCCCGTGCCTCGGGAATGACGCCCATGTACACCAGTTCCCAGTTCCCAAGGCCCGGATGCTCGGCCAGAATCAGCGCGCCAACGTCGCCGCCGCCCGTCCGCATGAAGTACCAATCGCCCGGCGAATAGCGGCCGTGCCCTCGATAGCCGGCGAGCACCTCCTCCATCGGCCGAACGCCGTCGAGCGCCGGGCAATCGAGCGTGCCGAGGTAGGTCTGCTCCAGCAGGGCCCCAAGCCGTTGTGGCTCATTGCCCGCGCCAGGCACAAATTGTAGCTCGCCGCGCTCGTGG
>JBGSYU010000339.1:0-1647 GCA_041750715.1 Lacipirellula sp. | reverse complement strand
AAACACCTGCGGCACGAACTCGCCGCCGCCGGCGCCGCCCTGCCCTTGGCCGAGCGGCACGCGGCGCGCGACACGCAGCAGGATGTGGGCACGGCGATTACCACGCCGAGCGAGACCCGGCGAGCCGACGCGTGGGATGTGTGCGTGGCGAGTTTCGAGCGGGTGAAGCAGTCGCTGCGGAGTCTCGAAGAATTTAGCAAAGTCGCTAAGCCGCAAGCGGCGGGGGAGTTTGAGGCTCTGCGCTATCGGCTCTACACGCTGGAAGCGGCTGTCGGACGAACGGTGGATGCTGTCGAGCGGCTAGCGAACGTGCGGCTGTATGCGTTGATTGACGGATGCAAAACGGATGAAGGGTTTGCCGCGCTCGTTGAGCAGCTCGTGGCGGCGGGAGTCGACGCGATTCAACTACGAGACAAGCGTTTGGAAGATCGGCAACTCATCGCAAGAGCGCGGCTGCTCGTAACGGCGACGCGACGTCGCGAGGCAACCCCTAGCCCCGACCAAGCTTGGTCGGGGCTATTACCGCTGACTATTATCAACGACCGCCCCGATATCGCCGCGATCGTCGACGCCGATGGCGTGCATATGGGTCAGGAGGACGTGAGCGTTAAAGGTGCCCGCGCCGTGGTCGGGCCGCGTAAGCTCATCGGCGTTTCGTGTCACTCGCTGGAACAGGCGCGGGCTGCGGTGCTGGCGGGGGCCAACTACCTCGGCGTCGGGCCGACATTTCCCTCGACGACCAAGGCCTTCGACGCCTTCCCCGGCGCTGAACTGCTGCGACAAGTTGCCGCGGAGATTCGCCTGCCGGCATTCGCCATCGGCGGAATTACGGCGGCGAACGTCCATGAAGTTCTGGCGGCTGGATTCACTCGCATTGCGGTCAGCTCCGCCGTGATCGATGCAGCCGATCCCGGCGGCGCCGCCGCAAAGCTCCGCGAGTCGCTGCCCCAGTAGCCGCAGGCTAACAGCCTGCCGGTGCAGCGCGTGGCCGCTAAGCTTTTCAGTGGCGAGCGAGGCGCCAAAGCGGATATGATAAGCGGTCTCCAGCGGCGCGCACCGGCGGGCTGTTAGCCCGCGGCTATGTACCCAATCCCCCAACCCCCAGTCCCCAGCCTCTCCCCCCATGCTCCACGCTGTCATCATGGCCGGCGGCGCCGGCACGCGATTTTGGCCCGCCAGCCGTGCCGGTATGCCGAAGCAGTTGCTCGCCTTGGTTGGCAAGCAAACCATGCTGCGGCAAACGGTCGACCGGCTGGGCGACCTGGTGGCGCCCGCGCAAACACTGATCGTAACCAACGAGCGGCTGCTGCCTGCCGTGCGCGAGCAGCTCCCCGAGCTGCCCGACGCTTCGCTTGTCGGCGAGCCGTGCAAGCGCGACACCGCGCCGTGCATCGGACTGGCCGCGCTGTTGGTCAGCCGCAACGATCCCGAGGCGATCATGGCCGTGCTGCCGGCCGACCATGTCATCCGCAGCGCGGGCCGGTTTCAAGACTCGGTGCGGCAGGCGGTGGGACTCGTCCAGAAGCAGCCCGACCGCATCGTGACGTTCGGCATTCGCCCCAGCTACCCGGCGGAGATTTTTGGCTATATCCAGCGCGGCGCACGAATCGACCAGCGCGAAGAGACGGCCCCCACGTTCACCGTCAA
>JBGSYU010000338.1:0-34818 GCA_041750715.1 Lacipirellula sp. | reverse complement strand
CGTGCGGTCGACGAGCGCGGCCGCCCGAGGCGAGAAATTACGCATCGCCGCGGTGGGCGTCGGCAACAAGGGGTGGGACGACGTGCAGCAAATGGCGTCGGCGCCGGGCGCGCAAATCGTCGCCCTGTGCGACGTCGATAGCACGTTTCTCGATCGCGCCGCCGTCGACTTTGCGAAGGCCGCTACATATCGCGATTACCGCAAAATGCTCGACGAGCGCGGCAAGGAGATCGACGCGGTGGTCGTCTCGACGCCCGATCACATGCATGGCGCCATCTCGCTCGCCGCGATGTCGCTGGGTAAGCACGTGTACGTGCAAAAGCCGCTGGCGCATAATCTGGCGGAACTGCGGCGGATGCGGGACGTGGCCGCCGAGAAAAACGTCATCACGCAGATGGGCACGCAAATTCATGGCGATGCGTCTTATCGCACCGCGGTGAAGCTGTTGCGGGACGGGGCGATCGGGAAAGTTGGCGAGATCCATTCGTGGATCGGCAAGAGCCTGCCGCTGCCCGCCACGAAGCGGCCCGAACGGGGTGACGCGGTTCCGCCGACGCTCGACTGGAATCTTTGGCAGGGCGTAGCCAAGGAGCACCCGTACGCCGAGAAGCTCTACCATCCGTTTGCTTGGCGTATGTGGCGCGACTACGGCGGCGGCATCCTCGGCGACATGGGCTGCCACCTCTTCGATCCCTTGTTTGGCGGGCTGGAATTTAAGCCGCCGATCGCGGTGAAGT
Organism: Lacipirellula sp.; assembly: GCA_041750715.1. Classification (GTDB taxonomy): domain Bacteria; phylum Planctomycetota; class Planctomycetia; order Pirellulales; family Lacipirellulaceae; genus Lacipirellula. The sequence continues at coordinate 34,081 of JBGSYU010000338.1, read as the reverse complement.
CCGCTGGTCCGAAGAACCTGCCGGACACCTTCGCGCCGGATACGGAGGTGACGTTCACGTTCGCGGCCACGCCATACACGGCTGGCGAAACGACGCTGCGTTGGACCAATGGATCTCACACGCCAGACGCGTCCCGGGCTCAGCTTCCCGCAGGCGTCGCGTTGCCCGCCAACGGATCGTTCATCGTCGGCGAAAAGGGCGTGATGGTGCTTCCGCACTGGGCGATGCCGACGTTCTACAGCAACGGCGCGGCGATGGACCTGAAGTTTGAGTCTGCCGGCGAGGTGAATCACTATCACGAGTGGGTCGCGGCCTGCCGCGGCGAAAGGCGAACCTCGGCGCCGTTCAGCTATGGCTGCCCGGTGACCGAAGCCGTGTTGCTGGGGACGATCGCGGGGAGTTTCCCCGAGCAGCAACTGCGGTGGGACTCAGCGGGTATGAAATTCGACGAAGACGCGGCGACCGCGATGCTGCATCGCGAGTATCGCGAGGGATGGCGGCCGGCGGGCGTTTGAACCGCTGACTAAAGCGACGAAGACATCCGCTCGACGATGCCGTACATCGCGTCGAGATACTCTTGCGCCTCGTCTAGGGGCATCACCAGCGGCGGGGCGATGCGGATCACGTCGCCGCTTAAGGGGCCTAGCATGTGGATGGCTCGGCCGGCCTGGTCTCCGTCGTAACAGGCGCGGACGATTCCACGCGCCACTTCGGCGGAGCTTTGCGTCGCCAGCGGCGCGCACTGGACGCCCCACACCGTGCCTTCGCCGCGGATGGTGGTCACCGCCGGCAATTCCATCAGGCGCGACAGGCTGCTCGCCAGCGTTTTAGAAAGTTCGGCGGCATGGGGCAATACATGGCCTTGCTCGAACTCGTCGAGCGTCGCCAGCACCGCCGCGCAGCCCAGCGGGTGGCCGCTCCAGGTGTCGGAGGCCTCGCCGAAATTCAGCGCAGCGAACAGATCGGCCCGGCCAACGGCGGCGTCGACGGGGATGCCGTTTCCCATGCCCTTCCCCAGCACGACGATATCAGGCTCAATACCGTAGTGCGTAAAGGCGTACATCGGCCCCGTGCGGCCGAAGTTCGACTGCACCTCGTCCAAAATAAAGACGAGGTCATGCTCGCGGCAGAACGCCTGGAGCAATTGCAAGTACTGCTTCTGTGGATGATACGAGCCGCCGCCGCCGAGGTACGGCTCGGTGATGAGGCAGCAAATCTCGTTGCCGAGCTCTCGGTAAATACGGTCGAGTTCCGCCCGATACGGGGCCAGATCGAGCGGCTGGCGGCGGTGCTCGAGCGAATAGCACTCTTCGCGCGGAAAGCCGATGAACCTCACGCGCCCGTCGCGCTCGGCATCCTGCTCGCTGCCGGTGACGGCGCCCGCCAATCCCTTCTTGCCGTGAAAACCGTGGCGCGTGGCCAGGATCATTTGCCGCGCGGGGTCCTGAGCTAGCGCGACGCGCAGCGCTTTAATGACGCCCTCGCTGCCGCTGGCCGACCACATCACCTGCTCCATGCGGCGGCCGCCCGGCTGCGACTGCATGCTGGCCAGCAACCGCTGGCACGCTTGCAATTCCAGCGGAGTAATCGCGTTGTACGCGCTGAGCGGCGCGCCGAAGAAGAACTCGCCGGAACCGTGAGGCTCGCTGTGGCCAAAATATTCTTGCAGGCGGCGCCACCAGCTCGTGGGATTGTGGCCCAGGTTCGCGACCAACACGCCGGAGGTGAAGTCGGCGAGCTTCCGCCCTTCGGGCGTGTAGACGTAGCAGCCCGAAGCCTGCGCGATGACGGCCAGCGTGGGCGTGTAGGTGCGCAACGCCCTGGGTTCGGTGCGCGCAATCGCTTGCCGCGCGGCGTCGGATTGAACCTCGCTCGGGTTTTCGGCGGCGGCGGTTAGGCGAGGCCGGATGACGGAGGCCATGCTAGCGAAAACTCCAAAAGGTCGCGATTTTTTCCAGTTGCTTACACGGCGGGGCGATACAACACTTCAACTTCGCTGGGGCCTGGGGATCGAAGCACCAGTCCGCCTTCGGGATCATTCACTTGGACCACGCAGTCCGGCGAGCCGGCGGCGTGGCGAGCCAGGATCGCCTCCATCGCTTCAACCGCCGCGACCACCTGCCGATCGGCGGATAAATCGTTGTACGCCAGGCTCCGCGCCTCGGCGAGACGGGTTTCCCGCTCGTCCGGCGGGCCGCCGAACTCGACCGCGGCGAGCTCCCGCATAAACCGTTCAATCACCTCGACGCCGTACCCGCGCCTCGCGCGTTCGCCCCAGGGTTCTAGCACGCTGGCGTTGTAGTGGTTGTTGAGCGTGTTCTTCAGCCGCAGCGGCGTGGCGTCTTCGACCGTACACTCGACGCCCCGCTTGCGGCTGTGGCCGTTCCATACGCCGTTGTCGAAGCGGAATTGGACCTCTTGCTCCACATAACCGGGGAAATTGTCGGGAGTGACCCAACTAGTATGGACGTCGAACGCGGCCTCGCGGCCCTCGGGGTACTCGTAAACCAGCCGCAACTGCGTCGAATCCCACGTCGGTCCGTCGGCCGGGCCGACGATGCCCCGTTGGCCGGTGCAACTGACGCTCTTGAGCTTCAGCCCGAACGTAAAGTCGATCAGCTTGATGTAGTGGACGGCGACGTAGGCGCCAGGGTTGCGGCCGGTGATCCACTGGGCGAACTGCGAGCCGGCGATCGACTTCGGTTCCAGCAGCGAGCAGTAGCCGTTGTTCACATGCCGCAGCACGCCGTCGGCGACGAACGTGCGGAGTTTCTTGTGGTCGGGGTCGAGCAGCTTGTGATAGACGACTTTGGCCAGCACGCCGTTTTCACGGGCCAGTGCGTCCAGCTCGTCGAGTTCGGCGAGGTGCAGCACCGAAGGCTTTTCGATGAACACATGCTTGCCGGCCCGTAGCGCCGCTTTGGCGGCGGCGAAGTGCCGATCGTCGGGCGTCGCAACGCAGACGGCGTCGACGTTGGATCGCAAAAGTTCGTCCACCGCACGATCGCCGTGAAAACTTTCAAACGCCATGCCGTCAGCAGCCGCCAGGCCTCGATACGCCTCGGCACGGCTACCCGTTCGCGTGGCCGCCGCGACTAGCGGTACGTTGCACACGCCGAAAGCGGGGTCGTACAGCGGCCGGCGATGTGCCGTCTCGAAGAACGGCCGATACGTTTCATCGAAGATCATGCCCATGCCGACCATGCCCGTCCGCAGGGCGTGCGATTGTCCGGCGCGTGGTTGAGCGAGCGACACGAGCGGCGAAGTGTTCGGCAAGGTAGTGTCGGGGTTTGAAGGCGTTAAACGATGCGTTTTTCGGGACGATAGGACGACGCATGGCGGAGGTGCAGTTCCATCGCGGCGGCAGCCGTTTGCGGATCGCGGGCCTTGACGGCGGCGACGATCGACATGTGCCCCTCGTAACCGCGGAGCAAGACCTGCGTTTCGTCTCCGCCCAGTTCGTAGGACAGCCCCTTGTACTGCCAGCACTTGTAGATGGCGCCGCGGAGGGGTTGGTTATCGCAGTGGTCGGCAAGCATCAGATGGAGCTGAAAATCGAACTGTCGTGCTCGTTCGAACCACTTCGGGTCGGCGAGCGGGGCGACTTCCGCCCCAGAGCGTTCGAGAATCTCGATGGCCTCATGCGTGATGTATTGCGAGGCGCGAGCCGCCGCCGGCGGCTCCAGCAACAAGCGAAGCTCGTGGATTTCAACGAGCCAATTTTCGGCTCCGGGCCGAACGATGGCCCGCATGTTCATGCGCTGGGTCACGATCCCGTCGGCAATCAGACGCGACAGCGCTTGAACCACTGGCGTGCGGCTGACGCCGAGTTGGTCGGACAACTGCGTCGACTTCAGCTCGCTGCCGCCGGAGAGTTCGCCGCGGACGATGCGGGCGAGGAGCCGGTGATACACTTCGTCGACGAGTGACTGACCGGCGGCGCTCTCGATGCGAGCAATTCCGGGTCGAGTGGGCGGCTCCCCGATGCCGGTGAGATCATGCGTCGACGTTACAGAATTCGTACTCACGCTGCTTTACTGTGGCAACTGCCAATAGGAGAGCAAAGAACCAACCATCGCGATCCGCGGTCCAGTGGCCCGCAAGTGCATCGAATTGACGCACAAGTGAATGCACTTGTAGTGTGACTTGCGGTGACCGAAACGTCAAGGCCTGCGAGCGGTTCGCGGCCAATTTCGGCGGCTGGACGCCGAAAATAGGTCATTCTGAGCGGAGCTACTGGGCTGGAGTCGCCGCAACCTTCTGCCGCGCGCGGTCGACCATCTCCTGAATCGGCACCGGCCGGCCGTCGCGGCGGAGGCTTTCGTCGGCCGCTTCCATGAAGGCGAACATCTCCAATGTTTCCTCCGGCAATACGGGCGGCTGGCGAGTGACGAAGAATTTGCAAATCTCGGTCGCGGCGGGGCCGTAGCCGGAAAAGCCGTACTTGCCGGCGACGCCTTCGGCGCCGAACGCCATGAACGCATAATCCGCGTGCCCCTTCAGGCCCTGGTAGGTCGCAAAGCGGCCGTCGCTCCAGGCGCCGACCACGACGGTCGCCTGCCCCGCGTTGGTGCGGCTCACTCGCTCGCACCCAGTTCCCAACAGCGCGTATATGGACTCCACGCCATGCACGCCGTACCAGAACAGGTCGGGGTGATGCGGTTCGGTCTGAAAGGGGCTGGCCACCGAGCAGCCGACGATCTTGCCAATATTGCCGGCCTGCTTCAGGGCCACGACGTTGTCGCTAAAGCGTAACGCGGAACTGGTGTAGCACGGCGTGTTTGTCGCCTTGGCGATGCGGAAAATTTCCATGACGTCGACCAGCGAGGCGGCCGCCGGCTTGTCGATGAACACCGGCTTGCCGACGGCGAGCTGCCGGAACTGGTCGAGATGCACCCGCCCGTCGAGGCTTTCCAGCAAAATCGCGTCGGAATGCTCGACCACGTCGGCGATCGTATCGACGATTTCAACGTTCGCATCGCGAAGCGCCTTGGTAAAACCTTCCACGCGATCACGGCTCGTGGGGATGTCGGCGCTGCCGCCTGGGAACGCACAGGCGATCTCCACCTGGGCCAGCGGACCGATGGCCTGGGGGTCGTTGATAAGCTTGGTGAACACGCCCACATGCGACGTGTCGCATCCAACGATGCCGGCGCGAAGAACGTCCTCAGCCGTAGCGAGCGGCGCCGCGCTCGACACGAGGAAGAGTCCAATAATCGTGCGGGCGACGACTCGACGTAAGTAGAGCGACGACATCCGAAACTCCCAGAAGGACCATGCGAACAAATTCCCCTCCCCCGAAGGGAGGGGGGTTCTGAAGCAACGATCACGGCTTAAGCACGGCTTTCACAATTCGTCCCGAGTGCATCGTCTCAAACGCTTCTTGCCACTCGGAGAGCGGCCAAATCCCGCCGGTGATTGGTCGTACGTCGAGCGTGCCTGCGGCGATTAGCTGAATTACCCGTTCCCAAATCGGCCAGTTGTGACTGAAGCTGCCTTGAAGCGTAACATTTTTTTGCACTAACGGGTCGAGCGAGATTCCCAGCGGCTGCGGGCCCCAACCTACCTTACTGATCCAGCCGGCCGGTCGCACCAGGTCGAGCGCGGTGGCCAGCGCCGCGGAAACGCCGGTGGCGTCGATCACGCCATCCACGCCTAAACCGTCCCCTTGCCGCGCCCATTCGACGGCGCCGCCTACCAATGGCTCGCAACTGTAGTGCCGGGCGACTTCCAACCGCGTGCGGTCATTCTCCAATCCGACGACGGCGACCGAGGCGCCGCAGAGTCGTGCAATCGCGGCGCTTAAGATGCCGATCGGCCCCGGCCCTAGCACCACCACGCGGTCGCCAGGTTTTATGTGGGCGTTATTCACCACGGCGTTGTACGCCACGCAGCATGGTTCGGTGAGCGCGGCCTGCTCGAACGGCAACTCGTCGGGCATGCGGTGCAGGATTCGCGCGGGCACGGCGACGAAGCGCCGCATGGCGCCGTCCACCAGCGAGCCGTACCCGCGGCGATTTGGGTCGAGATTGTACAACCCCTGGCGGGTGAGCGGGCTTTGCGGATCGATGACCGCGGCCGTTTCGCTGACCACGCGGTCGCCCGCGCTCCAGCCAACCACGCCGCGGCCGACCTCCCGAATGATTCCGCAAAACTCGTGGCCCAGCACGACGGGGTAATTCATGGCCCAACTGTGCTGAGCCGTCCACATATGCAGATCGCTGCCGCACACGCCGACCGCCTGCACGTCGAGCAAGATTTCGTCATCGCGTATCGACGCGCGCGGAATGTCTCGTAGTTCGACGCTGTACTTCTGCGGCGCGAACGTAACAACGGCGACGTCTGTTTCCGAGATGCTCATTGAATTGAAAAGTGGGCTGGCGCCTGCGACTCCCATTTCGTTTGACGATGGCAACAAGGGGAGGCCGCCAGAGCAGGCTGCGGCCTCGCCGAGGCCTCCTACAGAATCTTGGCTTGCACGCATCGAGATTAGGGCTGCCCGGCAAGAGTGTCAACGATCGGCGACTGCGATTGGACTAGAAAAACGACGGATCACACCTTAGTTTAGAGGGTTCCAAACGCTCTCAGGCCCGCAGCGCCGGAGCCGCGTTCCTCCCAGCACGATTGAGAATCATGGCGATGGCGCAACCTGGCCAGGTGTGGATCGACGGCAAGTTCGTCGACAAGTCTCAAGCTTCGGTCAGCGTGTTCGACCACGGGCTGCTTTATGGCGATGGCGTCTTCGAGGGCATCCGCGTTTACTCCGGCCGCATTCTCAAGCTCCGCAGTCATTTGGAGCGGCTGTTTCAGTCGGCCCACTCCATTTTTTTGAACGTCGGGCATTCGTTAGACGACGTCGATCGCATCGTGCGTGCCGCGGTAGCGCACAATGGGATCGTCGACGGCTACATCCGGCTGATCGCCACCCGCGGCGTCGGGCCGCTGGGCGTCAATCCGCTTCAATGCCCCGCTTCGTCGCTGATCGTGATTACCGACAGCCTGGCCGTCTATCCGGCGGCCCACTACGAGCAGGGGATTTCTCTGGCGACCGCGACGACGCTGCAAAAGCATCCGATGTCGCTCAACCCGCGCGTAAAGAGCCTCAACTATTTGCCGAACATGATGGCCAAGCTCGAAGCCATCCGAGCCGGCGCCGACGAAGCCGTCCTGCTCAATAGCCTTGGATTCGTCACCGAATGCGTCGGCGAGAATATCTTTACGGTGAACCGCGTCGGCGAAAAAGACGTGATTACGACGCCCCCGGTCGAAGCGGGAATTCTGCTAGGCGTCACCCGCGGAGTCGTTATGACGCTGGCCGCCGATTTGGGATACAGCGTGCGGGAGGCGAACATGACGCGGCACGACCTGTTCGCCGCGGACGAGATTTTCCTCACCGGCACCGGCGCCGAGATCGTGCCCGTTAATAGCTACGACGGGCAGGTCGTCTCCGGAGGCAAGCCTGGCCCTTGCACCCGAAGGCTGATGGAAGCCTACCGCGGCCTACTGAAAGACGCGCCCGAGGACTAGGCGCTCGTTCGGAGAGCGCAGTTCAACCCATCGCGAGCAAACCGTGAAACCCGTTCTTCTACCGCTAATCGTCGTTGCCACGCTGGCACTCGCCGTAAAGCACTGCGGTCCGCTCCGCGCCGGCGAATCCTCGGCGGCCGAGGCGCCGGCTAGCACGCCGACGGAACGGGTGCAACTATTCGACGGCAAGACGCTAGGCGATTGTTACACTTGGCTGAAGGACACGAAGCGCGACGATCCGCGGAAGGTGTTCAGCGTCGAGGACGGCCTGCTGCACGTCAGCGGCGATGGCTTGGGCGGTCTCCTGACCAACGAACGGTATCGCGACTATCACCTCGTGCTGGAATTTAAATGGGGCCAGCGCGTGTGGCAGCCGCGGCAGCACGCGGCCCGCGATTCGGGACTGCTCATTCATAGCAACGGCGTCGACGGCGGCTTCCGGGGAACTTGGATGCCGTCGATCGAAGTGCAAGTCATGGAGGGCGCGGTCGGCGATTTTATCGTCGTCACCGGCGATGACGAAGCCGGCAAGCCGGCGCCGTTGTCCATAACGTGTGCCGTCGAAAAGGATCGCGATGGCGAACCCGTGTGGAGCGCAACCGGTAAGCAGGAGACGTTTAATGCGGCAAATTGGCGCCGCGTCAATTGGTTCGGCCGGGACGCGGACTGGAAAGACGTGAAGGACTTTCGCGGCGCCCGCGACGTGGAAAGCCCCCACGGCCAGTGGACGCGTATCGACGTGTTCGCGGATCGGGGGCACGTCGAAGTTTTCGTCAACGGAACCAAGGTAAACGAGGCGTTTGAAGTTTCGCCGCAAGCGGGACGCATCCAGTTGCAGACTGAGTTAGCGGAGATCTTCTTTCGGCGTTGGGAACTTTGGCCGATAGGCGAAGGGCCTAAGCCAGCGCCTGCGGTTCAGTAACGGTCTGCTCTCGTTTCGGCGTCGCCATTTCTCCATTGGGGCGCGTGAGGATTGCTCGTTCTGTAGACGGTCCAAGATTTGCTGCGATGCTCAGGTCGTGAGAGGCGTTCCTCCTGCGCTTGCCGTCGAGCATCTCTTTCCAAAGGCGCGACTTTTTTGTTTTTGGCACACCTCCCTATCCGAATTCCAGAGGACTGAAGATGGCCGCAGATTCCCATGAGAAATTGGTAGATTTGCTAAAGGACTTCGACGCCGCCATGCTGGTGACTCGCGGTAGCGGCGGGCAGTTGCGATCGCGACCCATGGCGGTCGCCGCGGTGGAGGGGGGAGGCACGCTGTGGTTTGTGACCGAGCGACACTCGGGGAAGGTGGAGGAGATCGCCCACGACGACCATGTGAACGTCGTGATGCAATCCAGCCGTAAATTTGTCTCGATCAGCGGGACTGCGACGCCGGTCGAGGATCGCGAAAAAGTGTCGCAGCTTTGGAACGAGACGTGGAAAGTTTGGTTCCCGGGCGGCAAGGACGATCCCACTCTGGTGCTGCTGAAGGTTCAGGGCGACACGGGCGAATACTGGGACAGCAGCGGCCTCAGCGGGGTCAAGTATCTGCTCGAAGCCGGCAAGGCTTACCTCAGCGGCACGCGGCCCGACGTCGACGGCGATCCAAGAAACCATGCGAAGGTCGATTTGTAAACTGCGACTCTCTCAACGAGGTCAGCGTTCAATGAAGCGAACGTCTCCACTCCCCAGGGCGAAGAGCGAATCGATTTGGGCTGCGACCGCCAAGATGCCCGTTTGCCAGCGATTGTCGAAGGATTTGGCGACCGATGTGTGTATCGTCGGCGCCGGGATCGCCGGACTGACGTGGGGTCGCCCGTGCCATGGCACGCGCTTTCTCGCGGACGGCGAGGTCGTGAACGGCCCTGCAATTGCCAATCCTGCCTCCGTCGAAGAGCGCGTCGCGGAGCGATAGGCGGCGCTATCGACACTTGCCCTGGGGCTTTTTTGTTGTGCATTGGCTGCAGGTGATGAAGTGGGCGCCTTGAACGATTGCTCAGTAGACTTCGACGTGACCATCGTTGGGGGCGGTCCGGCCGGATTGTGCGCGGCCATAACGCTTGGACGGGCTTGCCGCCGGGTAGTGATTTTCGATCACGGGAAGCCTAGAAATCACGCCTCTCAGGGAGTCCACTGTTTTTTGGGGCTGGATGGCTTGCTGCCCGCGGAGATTCGCAAGCGTGGGCTTCGAGAGGCGGCTTCCTACGGGGCGACTTACCATAACGCCGAAGTGCTTAGCATCGCCTGCTTAACCAATTCGCCCGAGGCGCCCGCGAGGTTCAGAGTTCATACGGCGGACCGCGACGTCACCGCCCGCGCGATCCTACTGGCGACGGGCGTGGTCGATTTGCTGCCAGACATCGCCGGGTTGCGAGATTTTTACGGTCGCTCGGTTCATCACTGCCCCTACTGCGACGGATGGGAGCATCGAGATGCGCGACTCGTGGCGCTCGGAACGAGCCAATCGGCGGTCAAACTAGCCGCCACGCTACGCGGGTGGTCCGATAAAGTCACAGCTTGCACTGGCGGCGAGCCGCTGAGCGCTGTTAGTCGCGAGTTTCTAGCGCGAAACGGCGCCGCCTGGCGTGAGCAAGCCATTCGCCGCCTCACGGGCAGCGGCGGCGTCCTGGCGGGCATGGAGTTCGCCGATGGCTCGACCCTTGAGTGCGATGCCGTGTTCTTCAGCAGCGGACAAGCGCAGCGATCGCCGCTACCGGCGATGCTCGGCTGCGATTGCGACGATGAGGGCCTCGTCGCCACGGGTGAAAAACAATGCACCAGCGTGAGGGGGGTGTACCTGGCGGGAGACGCCGACGGCGACGTCCAGTTTGCGATCGCGGCGGCGGCGGAAGGAGCGATTGCGGCAACCGCGATCAACGCGGCCCTGTTAGAGGAAGAGTTCAAGTAGCCACCAAGGCCAATCATTGGCTAGAGTTGGCGTACATTGGCCATCGACCAACGAACCCTCAATAGGAACGGCCCTGCGCATGGTAAACGAGAACCACGGAAAGGTCAGTGGACTTGCCCGACACGAGCCCCGTCCACGGAAGATTCAGATGCGTTTTCGTTCGCTCGCTCTCTTCGTGACGCCTCTGCTGCTTAGCGTTGAATCTCAATCCACGTTCGCGCAAACGGCCACGCCGTTCGACGGCCGGCCGTGGAATATCTCTACGGGCAACTTCTCGGTGAGCTTTATTCAGGCCTCGCCGATCGGCGCCTTTCCGCGGGCTGATTTCCTTGAGGCGCCGCCCTCGGTGGAGTCGCAGGTGCGGCTGAAGCAGCTTGGGCTGGTGGCGAACGAGGATTACATCGCCTGGGGGGCCATCGAGCGCGAGCCGGGCAAGTGGGGTTGGCGGCAGCACGATGCCATGGAAAAAACGCTGCACGAGGCGGGGCTCAAGTATGTCGTTTACAACTGGGTCCATTTTCCGCCGGTGTGGCTGCGCGACCAACCTGAGCAACGGACGCTCATGCGATGTCTCGAGCACGGGGAGGAGACGAACTACCTCTCGATCTTCGACCCGCGGACGATCGAATGGTACGACCACTTTTATAAGCACCTCCACGAGCACTTCGGCGATTCTGTCGACGACGTCTACGCGTGCATTTTGGGGCCGTACGGCGAGGGCAATTATCCGCTTGAGGTGACGAGCTACGTCGACATGGGGCATTGCCATGAGGGGTATTGGTGCGGGGATGCGTTCGCGCTGAAAGCGTTTGGCGCGAAGATGCAAGCACGATATGGGGAGGTTGCGAAGCTCAATGCGGCTTGGGGAACGTCGCTTAAATCGTTCGATGATGTGCGCCCGCCAGCGGAAATTGCGACCGCGGGGTTCAAGCCGTCGCTGGAGGCGTTTCGCACGCCGCAGGAGCGGCGGCGGTGGCTCGACTTCATCACTTGGTATCACCAGGCGATCATCGACTTCACCGAGCAGTCGCTGCGCACGGTGCTGAAATATTTCCCCGCCGACCGCGTCCGCACGAAACCGGGCGGTAACTACGGCAGCGTCAATCCGCTGCCCTGGGGCACGTACTGCCCGGGCTACGCGAAGATGGCGGGCCGCGTGAACAAGGACTTTGCGAACGGTGGGACGGGCGTGGTGCTACAGCCCGCCGATAGCCAGGGCGCCCTGTTCGCCGACAAGTGGGTGGGCACGGCCTACCAGTTCTACGGCGTGCGCGAGTGTACCGAGCCTGCCGGGAATCTCATTGACCAGGCGTTTGTGCAGCGGATGTTTTCGGACGCCACCTGCGGGGTAGCCGAGCATTTTACCTACGAGTTCGAGCGGCATGCGCCGAACATCCAGAAGTACATCCATCTCTACACGGGCGAGCCGGGCGAGACGGAGATCGCCGTGTACTGCCCGACGACGCTATATCGCCTGGGGGTGAACCTGCACACCACGGTCGCGTCGTGCATTCCGCTGCGCGACCTGTGCGACTTCGACGTGCTCGACGAGCTGCTGATCGCCGACGGGGCGCTCATGCCGGAGCGTTACAAGGCGCTCGTCCTGTTTCAGGCCGACGTTGTCGATCAGCCGATCCTCGACCGAATTGCGGCGTTTCAGCAAGCGGGCGGCAAAGTGTATGTATTCGCTAATGCCAAGATCAAGAACGTGGAGGGCGAGCCGTGGACTGGCGCCGCGGGCGCGACGCGGATCGCAGCGCCGACGGCGAAGCAGGAATGGCTCGCGGAACTGGCGACTCATCTTGCGGGCGTAAAGGGGGTCGATCAGGCGCTCGATGGCTTCTGGACGACCCGCCGCGGCGCGCAGACGTTTGTGTTTAACTCAATGAATAAGCCGATGACGGTCACGCTGGATGGGAAATCGGCTGAGGTGGCGCCGTATACGATTTATGTGAGCGAGTAGGGCAGCCTGTTCTGGCGTCGACGGTGGTTCTTGGGCAAAGGCTGAGTGTTTCGTTCTTTCCTTGAAGTGAACATTGACGGTAAACTAAAGGTCGCTGGAATCCAGGTTCTCGAATCATCTACCACAATGACGCTACACGGCCATATCCATAACGGCGAAATCGTGTTTGACGCACAAGTCGCTCTGCCGGAAGGGGCTTCCGTGCGAGTCGAGGTTTTGGCGGCTTCGGCGTCTGTTTCCGCGCCTGCGACTGGGCTCACGCCGACGCTGCTTGAGATTCTTGGCGACGTTGTCGGCGCTGTCGACGACCTGCCGGCGGACGGCGCACGGAACCTCGACCATTATCTCTATGGGACGCCCAATCGGTGAGCGGACTCGTGTTTGCCGACGCGTCGTTCTATGCGGCTATCGTCAATGAGCGCGACGAGCTTCACGACAAAGCTCAACAAGCGGCCGAGCGCTTGGCGGCGCCTATCGTCACCACTGAATTTGTGCTGCTTGAAGTGGCCAACTTTTGTTCACGAGGAAGCCAGCGTGACGTCTTCCGCAGATTGGTCGCGAATCTGCGGAAGGCCTCGGTCGTAGAAATCATTCCAGCGTCGGCCGACCTTTTTCAGCGAGGCCTCGACCTATTCGCTTCACGCGTGGACAAGGACTGGTCGTTGACGGACTGCACGTCGTTCGTGGTTATGGGGCAACGAAAGATTGTCGAGGCGCTGACGGCTGACCACCATTTCGAGCAAGCGGGCTTCACCGCGTTATCATCGTAGAGGCCTTCTGAAGTCCAATCACGGAGCGTTGGCGATTGCTCCGCTACGCCGACTTCTTCCAAGCGCGCCACAGCCCGCGTAGGCGTCGAGTGAACTGCTTCGGCGTGCTGGCGTACAGCCGTTCGCCAAGCTTCTGGGCGTCGATCTGCAAATGCTCGCGCTGGCGTTCGGCGATCGCTACTACGGTCGCGACCGCATCGGCGCCGCCGAAGTCGGAGGGCGTCGCTTGCAGCTCGGCGGCGATGACCGCCAGGTCGTGATCGTCGCCGAGCAGATCGGAGAGCCGCTTCATCTGGTCGCCGTATGCGGTCATTATCGGCTGCCAAAGCTCTTCCAAGAGCAGCACATGCGTCCAGTGATCTTTTACCCGTTTGCGCCACTGGTGGAATGCGTCGGCAGATTGCTCGTCGTACGCGGTCGCCATCGACTGCCGACCACGCGCATAAGTCCGCTCGGCGCCCGCGAGTATCGCCGCTCGGCCGCCGCCCGCGATGCGCCAGTCGTCCACTCGCTGCCGCGCCGCGGAGATGCGCTCGCGAAACTCCCGCAGTCGATCGTTCACCGCGGTCGTGTCGCCGAAGATTGCATGTTGGCGGAGTAGGAGGCCGTCTCGAACGATGATCGCGGTCGCTTCGTCCAGCGCCGATTGCGACTGCGTCGCAAGTTTCTTAAAAGCATCGATCATCGTCTGGCTATCGCGCATCGCCGACAGTAGCCGGCCCGCATCGCGGACGGCTTCATTCTCTTCGCAATACATTGGGCCGAGGCCCGAACGCACCAGCCGCAGCAGGCCACGGACCTTTTTGCAGCGTTTGCGGGCGGAATGAACCCGCCCATGCACGGGGATCGATTCGTCCTGGTGCTCAGCGAGGAGCTCGTCGAGCTGTTCGGCCGCGATCCGCCGCAGGCCTTGATTGATTGGTTCGTCGATTTGAAAGGCGTATGCCACCTGCAGTTCCTGTCGTTTCGCCGTGGAGTTGTCGATTTAAGCCCCTATTGTCGTGCCGGGGCCGCTCGGGACGCAACGATGTCGCAATAGGCGTTTGGCGAGAACGAATGGCTCCGGCAATGTGCTGGCTTTTGACGGCGGGGGAGCTATCTGCTACACTAACTGGGGTAAGGGAAGCGAAGGCGACGCGAGACTTTCGTTGGCTGGGCGTGGAATGCCTCCTCAAATGAGCAGGCGGTACACGGCCAGTTCGGCGCTCTTCTTAACTCGGCCCTTCGACGTTAGCGATCCGCCGTTGGCATTTTCGCCTCGGCAAAGTCGCTTCTGCTGCTTGTTGATCCACGTTTGGGTCATTTTGCTTCCCTCGGTGAGCGTCCCTTCATTGGGGCCTTTCGAAGCGAGACCTGTCGCGTGTGCACGGCGCGGGTCGCGTTCAGTTTGAATACTCTGCGTGCCAGGAGAATTTGCGAAGTGTCCCAAGGTACTATCAAGAAGTTGACCGACAAGGGTTTTGGTTTCATTCAAGGTGAGAATGGAGATATCTTCTTCCATTCTTCCGCCGTCGAAGGCGCCGGCTTCGACAGCCTCTACGAAGGGCAGTCCGTTCAATACAACGAAGGAACGGGCCCCAAGGGTAAGCGGGCTGAGAATGTTCAGGTGGTCTCTTAGAGCTTGTCGCCGCGGAGCAATCCGTGGCGTGAGCTTACGTTGATGCACGATCGACCGTCCGGCGCGCTTCGTGCGCGCCGGGCGGGTTCTTTAGACCGCGGCCGGTGCGCGCGAGCGCTGCCGCGGGTCGCGCTGACGTGGGGTGCGGTCGGGCGTTCGACGCCGTCGACTCGCGTGCCGGCGGTGTGCGAAGAAAGGCCTTGCGATGATGAATTCCAAGAAGCCGAACCCACTGTTTATTGAGCCCAGCGGGAGCCTGTGCCCCGTGTGCGGCAAGCGTTCGTATTCGCTCCGCGGCATTCATCCGCAGTGCGCCGTGCAGCAGGCCGACGCGCCGCGGCAGAAACTGCTGGCAGCGGAAAAGAAGGAGAAGGCGCGGCTGCACGCGGAGACAATGAGCGAGTCTTGAATCTCGCCTACGTCGCAACCCCCTCCGATCACTCTAGTGTTCCGGTGCGCCATTCGCTGAGCGGCGTTTGGGATGCTCGTTCTTTCCTACCGTGTGATCTAGCACATGCAGGAGTTTTTCGGCGGCGGCGGCAATCGCCTGGTTGAGGGTCTCGGCTTGCGCCGTAGCGGCGGCTGGCGGCAGACCTGCGAGCTTGGCCTCCATCGTGCACCAATGGCCGCCGTGCTTGCGACTGTTCTCGTCGCCCATATGCACCTCGACGCGTGTAACGCGCGCGCCGAAACGGTCGAATGCATCGGCCACGACCGCTTCTACATGATTGGTGAGGCCTTCACTGCCATGGACGTGGTTGTCGGTTGTAACTTGAATTTGCATCAGGGCATCCCGTTGCATGGCCTTCGTGGAATGGAATCGCAGGGTGAAGTATAGACACCGTGAGAGTAGGCCTAACTTCTCAAGTTTGCCCAGAACGCACGCCCTACCGAAGGAGTGCGTCGGTGGAACGGCATTTGCCGGGTTAGCCTCTCCTCAGGGCCGCCAGATTCGCAGGCGCCGACGATACCATCTATACGTCGCGGTGCGACGACGGGTCGCCTGGATTAGGGTGTTCCGACAATTGGGCCGCTGAGCGGTCCGAACTTAGCCGAATGAGTTCTATTTTTCATTAGGAGTAAACTATGCCCGCGAGATCTTCGACGGCCGTTTGGGAAGGCGACATTATGCAAGGCAAAGGGACGATGAAGATCGGCTCGGGCGCCTGGGAGGGACCGTACTCGTTCAAGTCGCGGTTTGAGGACGGCAAAGGGACGAATCCGGAAGAGCTAATCGCCGCGGCGCATGCGGGGTGCTTTTCGATGGCGCTAGCGGGCGCTCTGACGAAGGCCGGCAGCCCGCCAGAGCGAATTGAAACGACTGCCAAAGTGGGGCTTGAGAAGACGGCTGACGGTTTCAAGATTCCGAACATTCACCTTGAAACGAAAGTGAAAGTGCCGGGGCTCGACGAGGCGAAGTTCAAAGAGATTGCCGAGCAGGCGAAGAAGAACTGCCCCGTGTCGAAAGTGCTGAGCGGTGCGGAGATCTCGCTGGACGCAACACTGGAGAAATAGTCAGCCGCGGTGCAAACCTTGGCTGATCCTCATTGGCTACGTCAATAAAACCGTTATGGTGCGTCCGTTAGTTTCAAACGCGAGTTTGTCTTCGCGTGCTAGCCAGCCGAGAGCGAGCAACACCTGGTCGTCGGGGGCGTCGAGCGACTTCTTGATGGCGGCTAGCGTTTGCGGCCCGCGGTCGGCGAGCACGCGCCAAACCTCGCCGGCGGTCGCCCCGACCATTTCGCTCGACAGGCCGCGCTGGGCGGGAGCCGCTAAGTTGGCGGCGCGCTTGTCGTTTCCAGAAATACCGCTTTTGGCTGCCTCGAAGTTATCCGCTTTCAAAAGCTTCGACTTGCGTGGCGCGGATTGAGCTTTCTTCGCGGACGCTGCTTGTTTCTTGGCCACGGCACCTTCTCCCTTTTATGCGTCCGCACAGATACCCAGGCTTGCGGAGCATAGCTAACTTGTAAAGTTCAACAGAGTGGGAGTATAAAGGCACCGGCCCGGTCGGCTCAAGCGGCCAGACTATAAAGCGCCATTGGAAGCCGCGTAAGATTGTCTCGCGCAAGGTTCTTGTTCAGCGAGCCGCAACCAAAGGAGGCGCCGCCCGTGAGTATCGGTCGGGAAGTAATTGATGCGATTGGTGCTGAATTTAGCGATCTGAATGACGCGGCGCTAGCGGCGACGGTCTGTTTTCGCTTGATTCTCGCCGCGATTCTAGGCGGTTGCCTCGGATTCGAACGCGGGAGCAAGGGGAAGGACGCGGGACTGCGGACGCACATGCTGGTGGCGTTGGGCGCCGCCGTGTTCATTATGGCGCCGCGGCTTTCAGAGTTTAACGACGCGGAAATTTCGCGCGTCATTCAGGGATTGGTGGCGGGAATCGGATTTCTCGGCGCCGGGGCCATCGTCAAAGGCAAGCCTGGCGACGAAATCGAGGGCCTAACCACCGCGGCGAGCATCTGGATGGCCGCCGCGATTGGCGTAACCGCCGGCCTGGGGCGGGCTTCGACCGCCATCCTCTGCACAGGATTGGCACTTCTCGTGCTGACGGTGTTGTGTAGCACCGCCCACGCCATCGGCGGCGGCAAACGTCGAGCGAACGGCCGCTTGCCAGTTTGCGCGACCGACGACGGCGATACGCCCTAACCGTGATCTGCGATTTTCCGTAAGTCCTTCGTCCGGCCGCGCAACGGCAGTTCGTACGCGTATAAAAAACCGCAGGCCGACGTCATGCAACGGTCGGCCTGCGGCAGTTGAGTCAGTCGTCGAGCCTGCGTCGGAACAGACTGCGTTTAGACCATGTCCTTCAGCTTCTTCAGGGCGCGAACCTTGACGACGTTCTTCGCCGGCTTGGCGGCGACGTCCATCAATTCGCCCGGCTTGAAGGGGTTCGGCACGCCCTTCTTGGCCGGCTGAGCAGGCTTGTGCTGGACGACGATCTTGCAGAGGCTGGGCAGCGTGAAGGCTTGCGAGCCTTTCTTGCTGAGGGCCTTCGCGATTTCGTCGACGAGGGCGTCGAACACCATGCCTACGTCTTTCTTGGCAACGCCGGTCGATTCGGAGATGCTGGCGTACACTTCGGTCTTTGTGGGCGGCTTTTTCACGGCGGCTTTAGCCATCTTAAGGAACCCTCCTACTTGAATTGGATTGGGGGTGAAAACGCAAATGTTTCGGAAATTCGCCCGGGGCCCCGGGCAGTTCGTACTAGGGAATCTAGCACGCAACGTGCTGATTTAAGGCCTCCGGAGCTTAAAATACAAGCCGAAAGCGGCAAAAACGCGGGAAATACCGCACTTTTTCCGCATTTGTGGCTCAAACGGTCGAGAAAAATGGCGGGGAAAGCCCCGGGCGCCGCACCGCGAGAGGACAAACGCCTAAGCTGCAGCCCGCCCAGTCAGTTCAATTGCCATAATCCGCTCCTGGTGTAAACTTAGAAGTGGCAAGCGTTTAAGGCGGCAGAGCCAAGGAGAGAGCCAGGTGTATCGCTTCGGAAAACTGGTGGGCGGCGCCGTTCTGGCGATATTACTGGCGGTCCTCGGCGTCCGGCCCGGAGCGGCCCAAGTCGAGATAAATCCCGCGGATTTTTCGCGGGTGAAGCCGGTCACCGATCGCATGGCCTCGCGGGGCATTACGCGGGCCGAGGAAAGCATCGCTGCGGGCGAGTATACGCAGGCCATTGAGTTTCTCGACGGTGTTTTGGCCAACGACGAGGACACGTTCGTCGAGGTCGAAGCGGGCGGCTACGCCGGTTTGAAGACCACGGCCCTGCGGTTGTTGCGCGATCTGCCGCCGGAGGGACGACAGGCCTACGAAGCGGCTTATGCACCTGCGGCGGGACGCCTGCTGAAGTCGGCCATCGAAAGCGGCGACCCGGCGTCGCTTCAGGCGGTTGCAAGACGCTATTTCTACACGCCGTCGGGATACGAGGCGATTTTTCTCCTGGCGATGGACGAGGCCGATGCGGGTCGGCATCTTTCCGCGGCGCTGTACTATCAACAATTGCTCGACGCCCCCGACGCGGCGAAGAAATTCGATCCGCACTTGTCGGTGCGCGCTGCGGCCAGTTGGCTAACGGCCGGCGACGAACCCCATGCTCGGGGCGTGCTCGAAGCGCTGCTGGCAGGAGGTCGACAAACCGTGCAGGTCGCCGGGCGGGAGCACCGGCTCGATTTGTCGAGCGAGCCGATTCAGTGGCTTCGCGAAACGGTCGGCCAGCCCCGGTCGACCGAAACGCCGCTGGACTTCCAGTGGCTCACTTATCGCGGCAACGCGGCGCGTAACGCCGCTTCGACCGGCGGGCTGCCTCACATGCGGGTGCGCTGGAAGGTACGGCTGCTGGGGCATCCGCAGCTGGAATCGCTCTACGAGAACTTCACGGCGGACCTGGTGCGCGCCGGGAATCTCGCGCCCGTCGCGAGCAATCCGATTGCGGCCGGCGACTACATTCTCACACGGTCGCCACACGGGCTGTTGGCGGTCGACTTCCGCACCGGCAAGCGCGTCTGGCGTTCGGAGCCGCAGCGCGAACCGGAACTGGAACGGCTGATGCGCACTCCAGGCGCATCGGACGAGGAAGCCGCGAATCCCGAGCCCGCGAGGTCGTTCGCACGGCGGATGTGGGAAGATTACTTGTACGGCTTGGTGAGCAGCGACGGCGCGCGGGTGTACCTCATTCGCGACTTGCCGATGCCGGTGGCACAGGATTACGAGATGTCGCCGTTCATGGGCGCCGCAGGCCCGGACGAGCGAGGCCGAACCAATCGCCTCTCGGCCTACGAGTTGGCCACGCAGGGGAAGCTGGTGTGGGAGATCGACGGCGCCGCGGCGACGGGCGAATTAGCAGGTGCGTTTTTTCTGGGCGCGCCGCTGGCGGTCGAAGAATCGCTGTTCATTCTCGCCGAGGCGAAGAGCGGTATTTGCCTCGTGGCCCTCGATCGTTCCACAGGAAAACTCCAGTGGCTGCAGCCGCTCGCGAATTTGGAGACGAACGTGCTGCTGGACGTGCGGCGCCGGTTGCAATCGGCGATGCCCTCCTACGACGGCGGAATGCTCGTTTGTCCAACGGGCGCCGGCGTGGTGGTGAGCTTCAACGTGGCGAAGCGTTCGCTGGCCTGGGTGTATCGCTACGAGTCGAACGTACGGCCAGAACAGCCGTATCGCGGCCGCGAAGAGGACGGCGTCGGCGGCGTCGCGCGACGCTGGCAGGATAGCGCGGCCACCATCGTCGGCGAGCGGGTGTTACTCACGCCGCCGGATTCCGACGATCTGCACTGCGTCGAACTCCGCACGGGGCGCGTGATGTGGAAGCGAAAACGAGGCGAGATGACGCGGCTCGCATGCGCCGATGGCGAGCGGCTGCTGCTGGTGGGCAATCGCCAACTCAAGGCCCTGTGGCTCAACGACGGCAAACCGGCGTGGCGGAAGGATTCGCTCGCCCTGCCCCGCGGCGTGTTGCCGTCCGGGGTGGGCTTTTTGAGCGAGGGGAAGTACCACCTGCCGCTCACCTCGGCCGAAGTGATCGCCGTTAGTCTTTCAGAAGGACGGATTATTTCTCGCGCAGCGTCGCGCGACGGCGCGGCGCTGGGCAATCTGATTTGCCATCGCGGCACGGTCATCTCGCAAAACGGCGTGTACCTCGACTGCTTCGACCAGATCGACACGCTGCGTAAGCGCTCGGAACAACGACTCGCAAAACAACCCAACGACGTCGACGCGCTGCGTACGCTCGGCGAAGTGGCGTACAACGAAGGCCGCCTTAGCGAGGCGCTGTCGCTGTTGGAGCGAGCGTACAGGGCGTCGCCGGACGATTTAGAAACTCGCGACGTGCTGGCCGAGTGCTTGGCGGCCGCGCTCGACGAAGACTACGCCTCGCATCGCGGTCAGTTGTCGCTGCTGAAGGCGCTGAATGACGGCGGCGGCCCGCGGCAGATGCTGATCAATCGCATCGAGGCCGAGGGCCTGTTGCAGGAGGGAGACGCCCTGGGTTCGGCGGAGGCATGCCTGGAACTCTATCGGCCGACCGGCGCCGCGGATGAGCTCTTGGCGATTGGGCGTGCGCGGGAAGCGACCGTGTCCAGGTTCGTTCAAGCGCAGTTGGCGGCCGCGATGGAACAGGGGGACGACAAGCAGCGTAAGGCGATCGAGTCGAAGGTTCTTGCCGAAGTCGAGAAGGCCAGTGCAGCCGGCGGCGAAGAAGCAGCGCGGGCAATGCAGTTTTTCGGCGAACTGCCGGCCTTGGAGTCCTACAAGCTTGCAATGGCGCGAATCGCTAGTGAATCGAACGACTGGCTTACGGCACAGCAGATGTTCTTGGATCTCGAAGGCTCGACGAACGACTCCAGGCGCCGGGAAGCGATCGCGCGTATTGCGTCGGATTTGCATGAGTCTGGACGCGGCCCGCTGGCCGCGGATTACGAGCGGCTGTTGAGTGGACCGCTGGCGGAAGAGAAGTGTCTCAATGGCATGACCGGTAGCGAGCTCGTGGCAAAGTGGGCTGCCGCGGGCGACGAGCCGATCGGCAAATGGCCGCGGGGCAAAGTGAAAGTGACGACGGCGCCCACCAGCGGCAACGCCGCGGCGGCACGGGTTCGCTCGCCGATGTGGGGCGTGCGACTGGAGCGGACCGACTCGATCCTGGGGCTAGCCGCGGCGCAGCTCTCGACCCGCGGCGGTATGCTTTTCGTACAGGATCAGCGCGGACGCGAGTTCTTTACGGCCCATCTCGAACAAGAGAACCAGGTCAACTACCGGCAACCGGGCAGCATTTACGGCGTCTCGCGGGGGAATCTCCTCGTCGTTTCGCTCGGACGGCAGCTCGTTGCGTTAAACACGTTGGCGAAGTCCGACGCCCTCGCGCCGGCAGTGCTGTGGCGGGTCAATCTTGGCAGCAATTTAGAGTTGAACCAAGAGTTTTTCAGCGAGCCGTCGCGCGAGATGGCAGGCCGACCGGGGTCGTTCCGCGCGCCCCGGCCGATGGACGAAGGCAAGTGGATCGGCGTGATCGGCCCGGTGACCAGCCGCGGCGTCGTATTCCAGGATCAACGGCGGCTGGTGTGCGTCGATGCGCTCTCGGGCGAGGTTCGCTGGTCGCGCACCGATGTGCCGCAAGGGTGCGACCTGTTCGGCGACGAGAGCTATGTGTTTGCCGTGCCCACGGGCTCGACCAATGCTCGCGTCTACAGTACGGTCGACGGCCGCGCCTTGGGCAAGCGCAAAGTGCCCGAGTGGCGGGAGCAGCTCGTGACCCGCGGCCGGGAGATCATCACCTGGAAGACTCCCGGCAATACGGCCGGCGACAAGGTTCAACTTGCAGCGATCGACGCTCTAACGGGGAAATCTTCATGGACGCACGAGTTTGAAAAAGGTTCAAACGTCGACGTCGACATGGGTCGATACGCGGCCGTCATCGAACCCAGCGGGCGGGTCGCCGTGGTAGACGCCGCGAGTGGTGAGGTGCTTGTGGACTACGCCGCGGCGAACGGAAAACGGACGATCGAGGAAGTTCATCTCACGGTCGGCCGCGACACGTTTTTGGTCGCGGCAAAACGCCCGCGCCCGGGCAACGCCGATCGCATGGTGCAGCCGCTGTCCGTCGATTCGCGGGTGGTCGATGGCGAGTTGTACCTATTCGACCGCAATTCCGGCGAGATGCAGTGGAGCCGCCCGGCCGACGTGACACAGCAGGCGCTGCTGCTCGGGCAGCCGGCGGATTTGCCGTTCATCGTGTTCGCGGGAACTCTCACTCGCAGCGATGGCGGCGGGTCTCGGGCGCTAACTACGATGCTAGTGCTGGACAAGGCGACTGGACGGACGTTGTTTCAATCGGACGAATTACCGCAGTCTGGCGGCGGGCACTGCGTACCGCGAATCGTCGATGCGGCGACCCACCAGGCGGCCGTGGAGATGGCGGGGCAGACGATTCTGCTACAATTCACTGACGAGCGCCGCCCGCCTGAGCCGCCAGCGATGGCGGAGGTGGAATCGAGCGCGGGGAAATCGTCGCGCGGGATTATGGGGATCATCCTCAACTTGGGCGGACGGCAGTGAATGGTGGTAGCCCCCAGCTTTGCCGGGGGACCGGATCGGGATAGTTAACTTTGGCTCCGTCCCCCGGCAGAGCCGGGGGCTTATATTGCGTCGCGGACGGATGACTTTACGCCGAATCATTTTTGCAATTTTGGGCTTTTGGATGCAAATCGCGTCCGCGGAGCCCCTCCGCGCCGGAGTGGAAGACCCGCAGGTGAAGAAGACGATCGCCGGCGGGCTCGATTGGTTGGCATTTCAGCAGCAGAAGATGGGGCAGTGGACAGCGCAAGGCCGCTACCCGACGGCGATGACGGCGCTCGCCGGGATGGCGATGCTGTGCGAAGGGTCGACGACGACTCAGGGGATGTATGCCGAGAACATTCGCCGCGCCGTCGATTTCCTCACGCAGCGAAGCCGGCCCAACGGCTTGATCGGCGACGTCGACGACGATCGCTACACCTACGGTCATGGCTTTGCGATGCTGTTTCTTTCGGAAGTGCTCGGCGAAGAAGAGGATCTGGAGCGGCGGGACGAACTGATTCGCGTGCTGACGAAGGCCGTGGAGTTTACCGGGCAGGCGCAGACCAGCGCCGGCGGATGGGGGTATGTCAGCGCCAAGGACGGCGGCGGGTTCGACGAGGGTTCGACGACGATCACGCAGGTGCAGGGCCTGCGCGGCTGCCGCAACGCGGGCATTCCGGTGCCGACGGAGGTGATCGAAAAAGCGGTCAAGTACATCCACAATTGCACGCTCAAAGAAGGCGCCGTTCAGTACAGCTCGAAGGGCGGCGGCGGGCGGCCGGCGATCACGGCGGCGGCGATCGCATGCCTGTACAATGCCGGCGAGTACGACGACGATTACGTCCCGCGGATGATGGAATACTGCCGGAAGCAGCTCGATCCCAGCACGCGGGATAGCTTCGGCCATTGGCATTACGCTCACTTTTACTACTCGCAGGTTCAGTACCGCGAAGGCGGCGAGACGTGGAACGCTTATCGCGCCGCGGTGGAGAAGCGGATCCTGAGCGAGGCGACCGAAGTGAAAGTCGGCGACGAGACGGCCGTCATGTGGCAACAAGGCTACGTCGGTCCGGTATACACCACGGCGCTGAATTTGATTATTTTGCAGTTGGAGAATGCGTACTTGCCGATTTACCAGCGGTGAGAAGGCGGCACGCTGCAGGCTACAGGCTGCAGTAACGAAGTGAATTTGAGTCGTATTTCCAAGCCTGCGGCCTGTAACCTGCAGCCTACTCCAGAGGCCCACCTGAATGCACAACAACGCGGACGCCGTCGCCGACGGACATGTTATTGAACAGCTTGCCTCCGCGGTCGACCGCATTCGAGAGCAATTGGCCCAGGTGATCGTCGGCCAGGACGCAGTCATCGAGCAGTTGTTGATCAGCCTGTTCAGCCGCGGGCACTGCATGCTCGAAGGCGTGCCGGGGCTGGCCAAGACGCTGCTCATCAGCACGCTGGCGCGGTCGCTCAACCTGTCGTTCAGCCGCATCCAATTCACTCCCGACTTGATGCCGGCAGACATCACGGGCACCGACATCATCGAGGAAAACCGCTCGACCGGTCATCGAGAAATGCGGTTCCTCGAAGGGCCGTTGTTCTCCAACGTCATCTTGGCGGACGAAATCAACCGCACGCCGCCCAAAACGCAGGCCGCGCTCCTCGAGGCCATGCAGGAGCGGCAAGTAACGGTCGGCCGCGTGCGACACCAGCTTACGGATCCGTTTTTCGTACTGGCGACGCAGAATCCGATCGAGCAAGAAGGAACCTATCCGCTGCCGGAGGCGCAGCAGGATCGGTTCATGTTCAAGGTGCTGGTGAGCTACCCCAGCTTCGACGAAGAGTTTGAGGTGGCCCGGCGAACGACGGCGGCGCTGACCGACGGCGTCGCCGCGGTGATTTCGCCCGAGGAGATTCTCACGCTGCAGCACCTGGTGCGCGAGGTGCCGGTGAGCGACCACGTCATCCGCTACACGCTGTCGCTGGTGCGGCAGACGCGGGTCGGCGAACCGGGCATCCCGGATTTCGTCGCCGACCAACTGGCGTGGGGCGCCGGCCCGCGGGCCGTGCAGTTCCTCATCATCGGCGCCAAGGCGCGGGCCCTGATGCATCGCCGCACGCACGTCACCGTGGACGACATTAAAACGCTGGCGGGGCCCGTGCTTCGCCATCGCATCGTGGTGAACTTCGCCGCCGAGAGCGACGGCGTTAGTTCCGACGACATCGTTGATCGACTTCTGGAGTCCACGCCGGCCCGAGAGGATGAATTGACCAATGACGCCCGATTCAAAGCGATTTTTGCATCCTGAGGCCATCCGCCGGATCGGGCGCCTGGAGATTCGCGCACGCCATGTGGTCGAAGGCTTCATGAGCGGAATGCACCGCAGCCCGTACTTCGGCCGGTCAATCGAATTCCTGCAGCACCGCCAATACACGCCAGGCGACGACTTGCGGCATGTCGATTGGAAGGTGTGGGCCAAACAGGACCGGCTGTACGTCAAGCAATTCGAAGAAGATGCGAGCATGCGCTGCACGCTGCTGGTGGACGTGTCGAAGAGCATGCAGTACGGCAACGGGCCGCTCAATAAATACGAATACGCGGCGACGGCGGCGGTGAGCCTGGCGTACCTGCTACTCCGGCAGCACGACGCAGTGGGATGCATTGCATTCGACGAGCGTCTCCGGGCGCGCACCCCGGTGCGGAGCACGCAGGCTCACCTGGCGTCGATCGTGCAGACGCTCGACGCCAACCGGCCGCGGGCGAAGACCGATCCCGGCGGCGTGCTGCGGGCGATCGCGGAGGAAAGTTTTCGCCGCGGACTGGTGGTGGTCGTATCGGACCTGTTGGGAGACGTCGCTTCGACGCTTCGCGGTTTAAGATTGCTGAGGCAGCGGGGGCACGACGTGCTGGTGCTGCATGTGATGGACGACGACGAGCTGGACTTTCCGTTCGATGGACCCACCCGATTCGAGGGGCTGGAATTGCCGGACTATCTCAACTGCAATCCGCGCTCCTTGCGGGAAGGGTATCTGGAGGCGGTGGAAAAGTTCGTCTCAGCGCTGCGGCATGGCTGTGCCCGCGACGCGGTGGACTACGAGTTAATTCGTACCAGTCAGCCGATGGACGCGGCGCTGGCGGCCTTCTTGAGCCGAAGGTTAGCCGCAAGGAAATAAGAAGATTAGCCGCAAAAAGGCACAAATGTCGCAAAAAAAGAAAGGAGGACGAGAGGATTGAATTGTTATCCTTCTTCCTTTTTGCGCTTCTTGCGTCTTTTTGCGGCCGTATTAATCATTTGAGGGTTTTGAGTGTCGTTTCTATTCCAATCACTCCTGGCCATCGGCATCCCGCTCATCGGCTTGCCGTTGTTGATCCATTTGATCAACCTGCGGCGGCATCGGCGCGTCGAGTGGGCGGCGATGGAGTTTTTGCTCGAAAGCCAGAAGCGGAACAAGAAGTGGATCGTGCTCAAGCAATTGCTGCTGCTATTGTTGCGGACCGCGGCCGTTGCGCTCGTCGTGTTCATGTTGGCCGGACCGGTGATTCGCTCGGGCTGGGCGGGACTGTTTGGCCGCGGGGTGACGCACCATCTCATCCTGCTGGACGACAGCTACTCGATGGCGGATCGCTGGGACGAAACTTCCGCGATCGACGAAGCGAAGCAAGCCGTGTCGCGGATTCTCGACGCGGCCCGCGACCGGGCCGACAATCAGATCGTGACGATCCTGCGCTTTTCGGAGGCGAAGAACCTGGCGGCGGGCGCGGGGCCGGAGATCGATCGCCGGCCCTTGGATGCAGAATTGCAGGCCGAGCTTGAGAAGCTTCTGGGGCGACTCGACGCTTCGGAAAGCGATGCCGGGCCCATCGAGGCGCTGCAAGCGGCGACGCGGTTGCCGGAAGCGGCGGTTGACGAGACGCGGATCGCGTACCTCGTAACCGACTTCCGCCGCCCCCAATGGGAAGAACAGTCGCAACTGCGACAGTTGATGGGCCGATTGCGCGAGCGGGTCGCCAAGCTGCTGCTGGTGCAAAGCGTGTATGCCCAGCGGCCGAATCTGGCCGTCACGCGATTGGAGCCAGAGGCGGGTATTCGCGCTGCGGGCGTGGAGTCGTGGATGGAATTGACCGTCGCCAACTACGGCGACGCGCCGGCTTCGGCGGTGACCGTCGCCGTGGAACAAAACGGCGCTCGACTGCCGGCGGTGGAGATCGACGAAATCCCCGCGGGCGAAGCGGCGACACGTCGCTTTCTGGTGACATTCCCCGCCGCAGGAGCACATCAACTTACGGCCACGCTTGAAAGCGATGCGGTCGAGACCGACAACGTCCGCTACTTCGCCGCCCGAATTCCCGCCGCGTTTCCGGTGTTGGTGATCGATGCGTCGGCGGAGGGCGACGATGGCCGGTACCTCGCTACGGCGCTCGACCCGGGCGGACGCCAGGCGGCCGGATGGGTTCCGCAGATCGAGCCGCCCAGCTTTTTGCGGCGGCATGAGGACCTGGCAAATTACGCGGCGATCGCGCTGCTCGATGTGCCGCGATTGGACGAAGCGGAAGTCGCAGCCCTGGAATCCTACGTACGCGCCGGCGGCGGTCTGGCGATCTTCCCGGGCGGGCAAGCGCAACGGCCGTTTTACAACGAGCAGCTCTACCGCGATGGCGAAGGCCTGTTGCCGGCGCCGCTCAGCGTGCCGTCGCAACTGTTGCGCGACTCCCGCGACGCCACGGCCGACGTGCTGGTCGCCGATCACCCGGTCTTCCGTGTATTCGCCGGCCAGCGCAACAGCTTTCTCGCGGTTGCGAAGGTCAACTTTTATTACGCGCTCGATCCCGAGTGGTCGCCGCCGGCCAGCGGTGACGTTCGCGTGATGGCGCGGTTGCGGAACGGGGCGCCGTTATCACTTGAAAAAAAGCTGGGCGACGGCCGCGTCGTCGTCCACCTCAGTAAACTTTCGCCGCAGCCGACCGAGCTGGGCGTGTGGAGCAACTGGAGCGTGAACCCGGTGTTCCCGGTGTTCGCCAACGAATTGATCGGTTACCTCTCCGCCTCGCAGCGTCGGTTCGATGTGCGCGGCGTCGACCAACCGGTGCAACTAACGCTGGCAGAAGCGGACTATCAGCCGGAGGTGCGCGTTCGCCCGCCGGGCTCCTCGGAAAGCGCCGTCACCGTCGTGCCGGCGGCGAAGGACGGCCAGTACGTGATCGACGCGCCCCAGAAGTCGCGGAGCGGCGTTTGGCAGTTCGAGCTGAAGACTCGCGACGGCAAGCCAGAGACGCGTTACGCCGCGGTGAACGTGGCGCCAGGCGAGGGCGAACTTCACCTGGTAACGCAGGAAGAGCTTGCCCAGCGGCTGCGGGGCGTCGACTACCAATTCTCGCTCGCGTCGGAATTTTCCGAAACGGCGGATGACCTCGCGGGGTTCCGCCTCAGCGATGCGTTGCTGTATGCGCTCGCCGGCGTGTTGATCATCGAGCAGCTTTTTGCCGTGTCGGCGAGTTATCATCCCGGCGCCGAGCGGAGGGCCGCATGATCCGCTGGACTTCGTTGCTCGCGCAGACCCAGTCGTACGTCGGCGACGGCGCACGCGCAGACGGCGTGCTGGTGACCTACGGGTTCGGCCGGCTCGAACAGTTCGACGACCCACGACTGATGTGGGCGGGCGTCTCGATTGTCGCGGTGCTGTTGGTGCTGTTCGTTGCGTGGCAGTATCGCCGCGAGAGCAGCGCCTTGCCGGCTTGGATGAGCGTGGTGCTGGCCGGCTTGCGGATCGCGGCGTTCGCCGGAGCGATGCTGTTCTTTTTGCAGCCGATAAAGCGGACCGATCAGCAGATCGTCACTCAGTCGCGGGTTGCGGTGTTGGTGGACGCGAGCCAGAGCATGGCCGTGGAGGATGAGCAGGCCGGCGATGATGCGAAGTTGAGCCGCAGCGAGGCGGTGCTGCGGATGCTGCGAGACAAGCCGTTCATCGAGAAGCTGCGCGAGCAACACGACGTCACGGTAGCGGTGTTCGGCGCCGACCTGCGCCGCGTTGCCCAATGGAAACGCCATAAAGCCGCGACCGGCGGTCGCGGGGAAGCGCCAAACGACGCGGCGACGCCGAATCTGAAACGCGGCGCTAACGCCGATCCCGACGCGGAACGCGACCACCGGTCGCGGCTTTATGAGGGGCTGAAGCCCCTGGGAGCCGAGACGCGGCTGGGCGACGCGTTGTCGGCGGTGCTTGGCGATCATTCGAGCGGACCCCTGGCGGGGGTGTTTACGTTTTCCGACGGGGGCCAGAATCTGGGCGTCGAGCCGCTCTCGATTGCCGAGGCGGCGGCAGAGGCCAAGGTTCCGTTTGTCAATGTAGGCGTAGGATCGACGGACCCGCGCCGCAACGTTCGCATTCGAGAGTTCATCGCGCCGTCCCGAGCTTTCCCCAAGGATAAGGTCGTCGTCCGCGCTCTGGTTCAGGGCGAGGGGTATGCGGGGCGCGACTTCGACGTCGAGCTGTACGCCCGCGAGGGCGCCGGCGACGCAGCGGAGGTTCGCATCGGGCAAGGGCGCGTGACGCTTGAGTCAGACGGCGAGACCGCGCCGTTGGAGTTTAGCATCGAGCCTGCTGTGGTGGGCCGCCTGGAGTTGGAAGCCCGCATTGTCGCGCCCGACGACGACCAGTACGAGAATGACAATCGCCGCACCGCGGAAATCGACGTCGTCGACAGTAGCGCCAAGGTCTTGCTCATCGCCAGCGGCGCCACGCGGGACTACCGATTCCTGCGAGACCAGTTGCGGCGCGACGAACATGCGACGGTCGACGTGCTGCTGCAACTATCCCCGCCCGGCATTTCGCAGGATGCGGACAAGATTCTCACGACGTTTCCTGCGACCCGCGAAGAGCTGTTCCAGTACGATGCGATCGTTGCGTTCGATCCCGATTGGACGCGACTCGATGCCGCCCAGGTCGACATACTGGAAGAATGGGTGGCGAAGGAAGCCGGCGGCATGATCGTCGTGGCCGGACCAGTGCATACGTCCGCCTGGGTGCAAAGCCCCGAGCATGCCAAGATACGCGCCCTCTACCCGGTCGAGTTCCAGCGGCGGCTAACGCTGCTGGACGACGGGTTGTTCGGGTCGAAGGCGCCGTGGCCCGTCGAGTTCACGCGCGAGGGGAAGGAAGCTGATTTTCTGTGGATCGGCGACACGCCTGAGGAGAGCCGCGCTAATTGGAGCAAATTCGCGGGAGTCTTCGGCTGCTATGCGGTCAAGGGGCCAAAGCCCGGCGCGCAAGTGTACGGCCGCTACAGCGATCCAGAGGCGGGCATCGCGGTGGAGCGTCCCATTTACTTCGCCGACCAATTTTACGGCGCCGGCCGCGTGTTCTACATGGGCAGCGGCGAGCTGTGGCGCCTGCGAATTCTCGATCCCGGCCACTTCGAGCGATTGTACACGCAGGTCGTGCGCCATGTAAGCCAGGGGCGTTTGATGCGCGGCTCGTCGACGGGGCGATTGCTCGTAGAGCGCGACCGGTATTCCGTTGGCGACACGGTAGTCGTGCGGGCCCAACTGAGCACGGCGAGCCGCGAACCCTATGTGGCGCCGCGCGTCTCGGCGCGGATGACGCCGCCGGGCGGCACGGGCCGAAACATCGAGTTGATCGCCGACGAGAATCGCCCCGGGAACTTTGTCGGCCAGTTCACCGTGTCAGACGAGGGATCGTATCGAATCGAATTGCCAGCGCCGGATGCTCCTGATGAGCAATTGGTAAAGCGCATAACGGCGACCGTACCGGATTTAGAGTTTGAAGACACGCGGCGGAATGAGGCGTTGCTAACGGCGCTAGCGACTCGCACCGACGGGCGCTATTACGCAAGTCCCGCACTGGCGATGAGCGGCGAGGGGGAAGTTCCGCCTGCCGCCGAGTTGATTGAAAGCCGCGCTGAGACGAAGATTCTGCGCGGCAAGCCGGATGAGCAATTTGCGGAAACGCTGAACTATTGGCTGCTGGGAGTTATTTGCGGAGCGCTCAGTCTTGAGTGGCTGCTCCGGCGACTTTCTAAGCTGGCTTAAAGAGTTAAGAACAGAGAACTCAGAGGACACAGAGGAAGTACGCGATACTGGGTGGTAGGCATTATTTGCATTTCCTCTGTGAACTCTATGCACTCCGTGGTTAGGAATTTAATCGACCGAAGAAGCAAGCATGTCGACTTCGACCTTACCCTTTGAAATCCCTCGCCCGGTTGCGAGCAAAGTCTCACGGCTGCGGCTGTTGGTACGGCTGTATAGTTTTGCCGAGGGTCTTGCGACGGTGGCCATTGTGCTTAGCGCGGGGTTCTGGCTGGGGCTTGCCGTCGATTGGTTGATCGAGCCGCGGGCGTCGGTGCGAGTCGCGATGTGGGCCGCCGTGGCGTTGGCGGCGATTGTAGCAGCGTGGCGATACATCGGTCGCCGCGCCTTGGCGCCGCTTCCCTCCGATAGTCTGGCGCTGTTGGTGGAGCGCCAGTATCCGGAACTCAACGAAGCGCTCGTTACGACAGTTCAAGCAAGTACAGGCCGCAATAGCCCCGACCAAGCTTGGTCGGGGTTGTCCGCTCATCCATTTGGAAGAACGCTGATCGACGCAACCGGTCGGCAAGTCGCCAGCGCCATACATGGAGTACAGTTGCGGCGCGTGTTCGACATGCGCCCGTTGGTTAGAAAGGGCGCCGTCGCCTTCGCACTTCTGGCAGCCATCGCGGCGTTTGCGCTGATTCAGCGCTCGACGTTCGATTTCTGGATCGAGCGTATGCAGCTCGGCGAGCAGCTTTGGCCGCGGCGCGTGCAGCTCACCGTCGTGGGTTTTGAAGATCGCGAGGTCTCGCCAGTGGTGAACGTGGCGCGCGACGACGATTTCGAGCTGAATGTGCTCGCGTCGATAGTGAACGGGCACGCGGCGCCGGATGAAGTCGAGATCCGCTGGCGCCGTACCAGCGACGACGGCCGCGGCGGCGGGCCGATGCTGCGGATCGGCAGTGCCGTGCCGGGTCGCGACGAAGCGCAGCAATACAGCTATACGTTTAAGGTAAGCCGCGATCTGAAGTTCGACGTCATCGGCGGCGACGACCGCGTGCGAAACCTACGGCTCCACGCCGTGGAGCGGCCCGCGGTCACTCGCGTGTGGTTGGAAGTGGAATACCCGAAGTACATGCAACGCGAGAGTCGCTCGATCCCGATCAGCGGCCGCGCCGAATTGCCGGAGGGCGCACGCGCGGTATGCCGCGTTGAGGCGAACAAGCCGCTCGCGTCGGTCGAGGTCCGCGATTCCGCCGAGCAGATCGACCTGCCTATCGAGCGGCCTGAGGGCGAGGCCCAACAGTTCAGTTTCGCCATCGAAGCGGCAACGGCCGATCGAGTGTTCGCGATCACCATGCACGACGCCGATGGCGTCGAGAACCGCGATCCGTTTCGGCTGCCGCTCTCGGTGCTGCGGGACGAGGCGCCGGAGATGTCGGTTCAGCTCCGCGGCATCGGCTCGGCGGTCACGCCGCAGGCCACGATTCCGCTCGCCGGCCGGGCGTCGGACGATTACGCTTTGGAGGAGGTTTGGTTTGAATACCAGATCGACGACGGGGAAGTCGAGCGGCGTTTACTACGCATCCAGCCGGAGGGCCTGGATGAATTGCCGATGACCGAGCGTTTCGATCTGGCCGAAGCCGATCCCGAGACCCGTCGTCCGCGCGTGGCCCTGAAGGCGGGTCAGAAGCTGACCCTCGCCGTAAAGGCTCGCGACGCGTACGACCTGGCCGAGGCGCCGCATATCGGCGGAAGCCAACGGTTCCTGCTCGATGTGGTTACTCCCTCGGAGTTGCGAGCCCTCTTGGAGAAGCGGGAGCTGGGGCTGCGGCAGCGATTTGAAGCGATTTATGAAAGAATGGTAAGCGTCCGCGAGCTGCTCGATCGCATTGACCTTGCCGCCGCCGCCGCAGATGCGGACGATAATAAGGCCGCAAATGGCTCCGAGACGAAGGCGCCTCCCAGCGGCCGAGTTCGCGAGCGAGATCGCTCGCGAATTGGCGGCGCGCAGCAGAGCACGACGCAATTTTCGTTCGAAACCGCCGGCGTGGCCGAAGGGTTCGACGACATCGTCGCCGAGTTGATTAATAACCGCGTGGATACCGAGGAGTTGAAGGAGCGACTCGAACGGGGAATCTCCGAACCGCTTAAGGAAGTGAGCGGCGAACTGCTGCCGCGTTTGGAAGAACGCCTTGCAATGCTGGGACAGGCGTATGACAGGGACGTCGCTTCGGCCGCAGAACCCCTAGCGGCGGCAAAGTCCGATGCGGATGCGGCCCTGGAGGCGATGAAGGCAGTGCTCGATCGCATGTTGGAACTAGAGAGTTATAATGAATTAGTGGAGTTGCTGCGCGGAATCGTGACGGACCAGGAGCAGATCAAAGAGCGTACGCAGCAGCAGCAGCGTCAGAAGCTGCGTGGATTGTTGGATGAGTGAGCAGTAGGCCTTTCTGGCATTGAGGGCAGGAGAAGAACGTATGGCCAAGCGAACTTACAGGCTGTTGCTGTCGTGCGCGCTCTCCGTTGCGATCGCCGCGATTTCGAGGCCAGTCGTTGCTCAGGAAGAGCCAGTCGTCGAAGCGTCTGCCGCGTCCGGCGATGATCTCAAACAACTCCAATCGCGGCTTGCTGAACGGTACGATCGCCTGGAACTTTCTGTCGCACGCTTGGCGGAACTTTCTGGATCGACGCAGCCTCGCCGGGCGACCTTGCTGCGGCAACTTGTCGCTCAGAGCCGCGACAAGGACGTGGCTGGGCAGTTCGACAACGTGGTTGCCGCGCTGGAGCACGGTAGCTACTCGTCCGCCATCGACGGTCAGGCGGCGCTCGAAGCGGACCTGCAAAAGCTCCTAGAACTTCTTCTGCAGGAAGACCGCGATCGTCAAATCGAATCGCAGCGCAAGCGGATTGGCCGTTATTTGCAAGACGTCAACCGCTTGATCCGCCAGCAACGCGGCGTGAAGGCCCGCACCGATGGCGGCGACGAGGCGAAGGAACTCGCCGAGGATCAACGGCGCGTCGGTGAAAAGACGAAAGAACTTGGCGACGAGATCGCCGAATCGGAGGAAACGGCGAACGACAAGGCCCGCCGCGAAGGAGCGGACAAAGCGTCCGGCAATGACGGCGACCAATCCAAGCCGAAGGGCATTGAGCCCGGCGAAGGATCTCCATCACCTCAAGACTCTCCGCCTAAAGAGGGCCAGCCGAGCAAGGGTACGCCCAGCGAAGGTGAACCGA
>JBGSYU010000337.1:0-6570 GCA_041750715.1 Lacipirellula sp. | reverse complement strand
CTGCTCGCCGCGCCCGACGCACGAGAGGCGACCGCCGCGGCAATCGCTACGCACCTGGCCGACTCCGACGACTGGGACCTGCTCGATCTTTCCGCCGTCGACGGCGATGATACGGCAACGACCGCGCTGCAGGATGCTCTTGCACTGAACGACTGCACCACGAGCCGGCTGCTCGCCGATCGCTGCTGGGCGATCAACCTACCGCCGACGTGGGATGAGTTCCTTGCCCTGCAATCGAAGTCGCACCGCAAGCAGTTGCGACAGTTAGACGCTCGCGTACTCCAGTCCGACCGCGCGAGCTGGAAATTGGTCGCATCGTCCGAGGAATTCGCGTCAACGTGGCGGGCGCTTGTCGATCTCCACCAGCGGAGGCGAAAAAGCCTCGGCGAACCCGGCTGCTTCGCCTCGCGAACCTGGGCGGCGTTTCATTGGGACGTCGCCCAGAAGTTGCTCGCCGAGGGGCGGCTTCGCCTCTCGCTACTGGAGCTGGACGCACAGCCCATTGCGGCTGAATATCACCTTACAAGCAGCCGCGCGACGTTCGCCTATCAAGGCGGGCTGGATCCCGATCGGCTAGACGCCGAGCCAGGGCAGCTTTCTACCATTTGTTCGATCAAGCGGGCGATCGCCGAGGGACACAAGCAGTTCGACCTACTCCGCGGCGACGAACTCTATAAAGCCCACTGGCGGGCCACGCCGCGGCAAGCGCTGCGGCTGCTGGCCGTGCCGCCGCGAATGTGGCCCAAGCTGCGGCATCGCAGTTGGAAAAGTGCGCAAGGCTTGATGCGCTCCGCTCGGCAAATCACTGGACTCTTTAGCTAGTCAACGACCCAAGACCCGTAGCAGACAACTGGCTGATGCGAATGTCCGCTCTAAAAGATCCGCTGATCGGCATGTACTATCTGGCTTCGCTGCCGCTGCGCCGGCGCTTGGCCGCGCAACGCGCCGAGGCTGGGTGCGCGCCCGTCACCGCGCTCTTCTACCACCGCGTGGCCGACGAGCATCCTAACGACTGGACGATCTCCACCGAGCGGTTCATCGCCCAAATGACCTGGCTTCGCGAACGGTTCGAGATCATCTCGCTACCGGAAGCGCAGCAACGCATGAGCGGCGCCAATCGAGCTCCCGCCGTATGCGTCACCTTCGACGACGGCTATGCCGATAACTGCCGCGTGGCCGTTCCCTGGCTGATCGACCACGGCGTCCCGTTCACCTATTTCGTGGCGACCCGGCATGTGCTCGAAGGCCAACCATTTGAACACGACCTGCGGATGGGCCGCCCGCTGGCCCCCAACACGCCCGAGCAACTACGCGAAATGGCCGCCGCCGGCGTCGAGCTGGGCGCCCACACGCGCAACCACGTGAACCTCGGCGTCGTCGATGATGAGCAGCAACTCGGCGACGAAATCGTCGGCTCAAAGCGCGATCTCGAAGGGATGATCGATCGGGCCGTGAGGTACTTCGCGTTCCCCTACGGCCTGCGCGCGAACCTTTCCGAAGCGGCGTTTCGCGTCGCGTTCGCCGCCGGCTATTGGGGCGTCTGCTCGGCCTACGGCGATTACAACCTGCCCGGCGACGACCCGTTTCACATCCACCGTATCCACGGCGACCCAAGCTGGGCGCGGTTTTGCAACTCGCTCACCGCCGACCTCCGCAAGTTCCGCCGCATCGAGCGGTTCAAAGCCAACAACTACCGACTTACTTTTTGAGTTCGCCCGCCGTCATTCTGAGCGCAGCGAAGAATCTGCCCCACCGCTAAATCCTTCGCTCCGCTCAGGATCACCATAGCACGCCAACTGAAACCACTGCCATGACGGCGATTTCGAATACTCAAAAAGAACGACGCATCCTCCGCGCCGACACCCTCGCGGCTAGCGTCGTCATTTTGCTCCTCGCCACCGTCGTGCAGCGCAGCATCGGCTTTGGTCGCGGCGTGCTGTTCTGCCGCTGGCTGTCGCCCGAAACGCTGGGCGAGTGGGAGATGGTCTACAGCTTTCTGATGCTCGCCGCGCCGCTGGCCGTGTTGGGGGTGCCCGGCTCGTTCGGCCGATACGCCGAGCACTATCGCCAACGCGGCCACCTCCGCACCTTTCTGAACCGCGCCGCCGGCTGGACCGCCGTATGCACGGTGGCGACGGTGGTGCTCATGGAATGGCTCGCCCCTGAGCTGTCGCTGCTGGTCTTCGGCAGCCGCGACTACGAGGGGTCGATGCGGGTCATCGGCCTGTGCCTGGTCAGCATCATCCTACACCACACGCTCACGGCGCTACTTACAGCGCTGCGGCTCTACCGCATTGTTTCCGCTGTAAACTTCGTACAAAGCCTGCTGTTCGCCGTCATCTCGTTGGCCCTCTTATGGCGCCGCCCGGAAATGATCAGCATCCTCTACGGCTACACCACGGCTTGCCTCTTCGCTTCCGCCGGCGCCATCATCTGGGCCTGGCCCGCGCTGCACAACATCGACCGCCCGCAAGACACGCTCGTTCACAGCCAGTTTTGGGGCAAGCTTCTCCGCTTCGCCTTCTTCGTCTGGGTGACGAACCTTCTCACCCACCTGTTCGCCATCGTCGATCGCTACATGCTCGTTCACTGCGCCGACATGTCGCCCGCTGAGGCGCTCGACCAGATCGGCCACTACCACGCCAGCCGCATTATCCCGCTGCTCATGGTTTCGATCGCCGAGCTAATGTCCGGCATGGTGATGCCTCATCTCAGCCACGATTGGGAACTCGGACGGCGCACCGAAGTTTCCGCCCGCCTGAACCTCGCGATCAAGCTCACGTCGCTCGGCATGATGGCGTTCGGCGCCTGCCTTCTCGCGGCTGGGCCGCTGCTGTTCGACGTCGTCCTCCAAGGCCGCTACGCCTTAGGCCTGCAAGTGCTGCCGTGGACCGTCGCCGGGTGCGTGTTGTACAGCACCTACCTCATCGCCCAGAACTACCTGTGGTGCGCCGAAAAGAACTGGCTCCAAGCCGCGCCCCTGGTGCTAGGGCTCGTTGTAAACGTGCTGCTAAACCTCGCCCTCCTGCCAACGCTCGGATTGTATGGATGCGCCCTTTCAACGGCGGGCGGCGCCTGTGCGTGCCTTGGCGCCATCCTCGCGCTCAATCAGCGCCATGGCATGCACGTCGATCGCGGCGCGTGGCTGCTCGCCCTTGCGCCGCTGGCTTTGGGCCTGGGCGCCTGGCCCGCGGCGCTGGCCTGCGGCCTCATCGGCGCAGCCTGCCTCGGCTCAAACCTGATTTTCACTGCCAACGAACGCCACGATCTGAAAACCTTCGCCCTCAGTTTCCTAACCAAAGCCCTGCCGTCGCGACGGCAATCGCCAGCGCTGTAGCTGGCCTCTATGAGGCCGGCGCCCAACAAGTTCCGGGGTCACAGACCCCGGCTACATTTTTTGGATCCGACCCAAATGACGGAAAACGCGAATCACCTACCCCTGCGGGTCCTGTTTCTCGTCACCAGCATGCACGTCGGCGGCGCCGAAACGCTGCTGTTGAACCTCGTGCGCCGCCTGGACCGCCGCCGCTTCGCGCCGGAAATCGTCTGTCTCAAGGAAAAAGGACCGCTGGGTCAAGAATTATCTGCGGAAATTCCGGTCCACTCGGAGCTGCTCTCGCACAAGCTCGACCTCCGCGTACTGCCACGGTTGTGGCGACTTATGCGCCGCCCGCGCACGCACGCCGTCATCACCGTCGGCGCTGGCGACAAAATGTTCTGGGGCCGCCTCGCCGCCAAGCTCGCCGGCGTTCCCGTCGTGGCCTCCGCCCTCCACAGCACCGGTTGGCCCGACGGCGTCGGCCGGCTCAACCGCCTGCTGACCCGCTGGACCGACGCCTTCATCGGCGTCGCCGACGCCCACGCCCGTCACCTCGTCGAAAGCGAACGCTTTCCCGCCGCCAAGGTTCACACCATTTACAACGGCATCGACTGCGAGCGCTTCGCCCCGCAAGACGCCGCCGCCGTGCGAGCGGAACTCGGCATCGCTGCCACCGCCCCCATCGTCGGCATCCTCGCGGCGCTGCGTCCGGAGAAAAATCACGAACTGTTCCTCAACGGCGCGAAACGAATCCGAGAAGCGCATCCCGCCGCCCAGTTCCTGATCATCGGCGACGGCCCCCGCCGCGCAGAACTCGAAACGCTGGCCCGCAATCTCGACATTGCAAGCGTCACCCATTTCCTCGGTTCGCGCAGCGACGTGCCGGCCTTGCTCGCCGCCTGCGACCTGGTCGCGCTCACCTCGCACAACGAAGCCGCCCCCGTTTCGATCCTCGAAGCACTCAGCGCAGCCGTCCCGGTCGTCTCAGCCAATGTGGGCTCGGTCGCCGAAACGGTGATTCCGGACGTAACGGGCCGATTATTCCCCGCCGGCGACATGCACGCCTACGCCCAACACGTCATCGAGCTGCTGGCCGATCCCGCCGCCCGCCGCCGCATGGGCGCCGAAGGCCGCCGCCGGGTGATGGCCCGCTGGTCGCTGCAAGCGATGGTCCGCGGCTACGAACAACTCATTGAAACGATTTACAACGACAAAACGCGAGCCGCAACGAAACCGGTTGAAACAGCCCCGACCAAGCTTGGTCGGGGCTATAAGGCGGAGCCGCGGTTTCGCTAGCATACCCCGCTAGATACGATAAAAGCCCCCGGCTCTGCCGGGGGACTCGACGATTGCGTTGCAATGTCAACCTGAGAAGCGTCCACCGGCATAGCTGGTGGCTTACAAGACGGCATGATCACCGAAACCCTCCTCACCTGGATCGCCCGCGCCATCAGCGGGGCCAGCGTGCGCTGGGTCGAATCGCAGCCCGATACCTGCCAACGCGTCTACTTCGCCAATCACACCAGCCATCTCGACGTGATCCTCGTTTGGTCCGCGCTTCCCACGCGCGTTCGTCGGCTCACCCGCCCCGTCGCGGCGAAAGACTACTGGATCCGCGGCGCCGTCCGCCGCTATCTGGCCAAGACGTTCAACGCGATGCTCATCGACCGCACGGAAATCAAGGTCCACCAAAGCCCCGTCGATCTCATGCTCCGCGAAGTGGGGCGCACCCACTCGATCATCATGTTCCCCGAAGGCGGCCGCTCGACCGGCGAAACCATCGGTGAATTTAAGAGCGGACTGTACTATCTCGCCAAGAAGCGGCCCGAGCTCGAACTGATCCCCGTCTACATCAACAACATGAACCGCATCCTGCCGCGCGGCGAGTTTCTGCCCGTGCCGCTGCTGTCGTCGGTCACGTTCGGCCCGCCGCTGTGGCTGGAGTCCAGCGAGAACAAGAACGACTTTCTGGCGCGGGCCCGCGATGCGGTGCTGCGTCTCAAGGAGTGCTGACGATGACGCCCACGTTAATGGTCATTGCCGTGCTCATGCTGCTCGCCGTCGCAACGGCGGCCGGCCAGTGGCTGCGGAGTCGCAAGTCGGCCGCGCTCGATAGCCGCGTCGTCGAATCGTTCAACCGCCGCATCCAGGCGTGGTGGTTCTTCACCGTCGTCATCATCCTGGCCTACGTCGTTCCCACGCTCACCGTCATCCTGTTCGCGGGAATCTCGTTCTGGGCGCTGCGGGAGTTCGTCACCCTCACCCCCACGCGCATCGGCGACCACCGCGCCCTGTTCTGGGTGTTTTTCTTCTTCACGCCGATGCAGTTCCTGCTCGTGTGGCTCGACAACTACGGCCTGTACAGCGTGCTGATTCCCGTCTTTGCGTTCCTGTTCATCGCCGCCCGCGCTGCCGTCTACGGCGACTACGACCGCTTTCTGGAACGCATCGCCAAGGTGCAGTGCGCCCTGATGATCTGCGTCTACTGCCTCAGCTTCGCGCCCGCCCTCTTGTACCTGAAGTGCGAAGAAACGGCCCAGGCCCGCGATCGCGCGAGCATGCTGTTCTTCTTCATCACGATCGTGCTTTCGGCCGACCTGCTCCAGTGGCTCTGGAGCCGCATTTACAGCCGGCACGTCATCGCGGAGAAGATCGACCCCGTCACGTCTTGGGAGGGGGTGCTCGTCGGCGCCGCGTGTACCGCGGTGCTAGGAACGCTGCTGGCGTGGGCCGCGCCGTTCCCCTACTGGTGGCAAACCGCGGCGATGTCGCTGCTGGTCGCCGTGATGGCGGCCGCCGGCTCGCTCACCATGTCCGCCGTGAAGCGCGACCGCGGCGAAATCGCCAGCGGCGACTTCGTCGAAGGCCACGGCGGCGTGCTGAGCCGCATTGGCTCAATCTGCTTCGCCGCCCCGGTGTTCTACCATGTGACGCGATATTTCTTCGGGGCGTGAAGTCGCGAGACT
This sequence comes from Lacipirellula sp., assembly GCA_041750715.1. Taxonomy (GTDB): domain Bacteria; phylum Planctomycetota; class Planctomycetia; order Pirellulales; family Lacipirellulaceae; genus Lacipirellula. The sequence goes on along the minus strand of JBGSYU010000337.1, from coordinate 285 downwards.
GATTCACGTCATTCTGAGCGAAGCGAAGAATCTAGAACTCCGCTAGATCCTTCGCTTCGCTCAAGATGACACTCGCTATACCAAAACTGAATGCGGTCTAAATCACCGCCAAGCACTCTCCCGCGGCACGCTCGCGTCGTACGCCGCCGCCCCGGTCGACTCCCGCAGACCGACGCTCGCCGAAGCCGGCACGATCGGCCGCCGCTTCGCCGGCCGCCAAGCCGCGTTCTCGCCATACACGCTCCTATCCGCTTGCGGCTTAGCGCCCCCCGCCGCCGCCCGCAG
>JBGSYU010000336.1:0-2213 GCA_041750715.1 Lacipirellula sp. | reverse complement strand
GCAGCTTGAAGACGTGGTCGCCACCTGGAAGGCGAAGCTCGGCGAGCTCATGGCGCAGGACGCCTCGCCGATTCGCTTCGCCGACAGCGGGCCGACGGTGATTATGGTCTGCGGCGTCAACGGCGCCGGCAAGACGACCTCCATCGCCAAGCTCGCCGCCATGTTCAAGGCAGAAGGCAAAAGTGTGCTACTGGGCGCCGGCGACACGTTCCGCGCTGCCGCGGTCGAGCAGCTCGCCATTTGGGCGCAGCGGCTAGGGGCGGAAATTGTCACCGGCGAACCCGGCGCCCATCCGGCTTCGGTCGCGTACCGCGCGGTCGAGCAAGCGGCGAAGGAAAACATCGACGTGTGCATCGTCGACACCGCCGGCCGACTGCAAACGCAGAAGAACCTCATGGCCGAGCTGACGAAGATTCAGCAGTCGATCCGCAAGCTCGTTCCGGCGGCGCCGCATGAGGTGCTGCTGGTGCTCGACGCCACCACCGGCCAGAACGGCATCAGCCAGGCGGTCAACTTCACGCAAGCCGTCGATTGCACCGGCATCGTGCTGGCTAAGCTCGACGGCACGGCCAAGGGCGGCGTCGTGGTCGCCATCCGGCAACAAGTCGGCCTGCCGGTGAAGTACGTCGGCGTCGGCGAAAAGGCGGAGGACCTCGCCCTGTTCAAGCCCGAAGATTTCGTCGCGGCGCTCTTCGCGGACATCGGCGCCACAACGCCCGTTGCAACAACTTGATCGACCTTCGATTGCCTAACCGCGCATCACGCCGTGTGCAATGCTGGGGCACGCCAGATACGACGGCGGCATTTGCGCCGCCGGCTTTAATTCGTACGACCGCTGCAAACGTCGATGCGTCAACGCCTTACGGCCTGCAATCGCCGCAGCCCCGCGTCGCACGCCCAGCGGCACGCCACTTGCTTTTAAGCTTTCCCAGATAGTTAAACGGTTCTTCACCGCTGCAGGGATCGCAGCCGTGTTGGACCGGAAGCGAACGAAGTGGCCCGGAAGCAGAAAGACGTGCCAGCACGCTGCATCGGCGATTGATGAAGCCCTAACGGCGCCGATCGCCTGACCGAATTTGAAGGATTCGACTCTTGCCTGGGTCGGACTGACGTCCCAAAGGCTTGGCGGCGCTTTGCCGCCTACACGCCGCCAAGCCGGGACGTCAACTCTTCTATTTCTCACCCGCCGAGCGAACTGCTCAGCCGTCCAGCATCGCCTAGAAGGATACCCCAACGGCTCGCGGCGAACTTTTCCGCCTAAGTGCGTCCGGGCCGGGGTATCCTTCGTGAGCGGGAGGCTGGGGATTGGGGGCTTGGGACTGGAGGCAAAACGGGCGGGCATTCTCTTTGGCGCCTGCTTGTTTTACGATAGAGGGACACGCTAAGCCGCAAGCGGCCCAAGTCCGCTGCTCTTCGTATTCCCCAGCCCCCAATCCCCAGCCCCCAGCCCCCCCCCGATGAAACTCATCATTGCCGTCATTCAGCCCAGCAAGCTGGAGGACGTTAAAGCGGCCCTGTCGGAGGTCGAGGTGGTCCGCCTCACCATCATGGACGTCCAGGGTTTTGGCCGGCAGAAGGGTCAGACCGAGATGTACCGCGGCCGGGAGATAACGTTGAATCTTCTGCGCAAGGTGCAATTGCAGATCGCGGTGAACGACGCCTTCGTCGAGCCGACGATTAGCGCCATCGTCAAGGGTGGCCGCACCGGCGATTCCGGCCAGATCGGCGACGGCAAAATCTTCGTCCTGCCGCTGGACGATTGCATCCGCATTCGCACCGGCGAACGCGGAAATGAGGCGATTTAAGCCTCGAACGGCCGCGAGCCGCAAAGTCCAGCGCCCTGCGATGACTTGACCTGAGGGCACAGCCCCAAAAAAGTGCCTTGGGGCTGTCTTTCGCGTACCATAGAGGGCGCTAGGAGAGGGGCAAGGTTTACGGAACCAGGAGGAGCATCGCCGTGAAATACGTTCGATTCTTATTGACGCTAGCGCCGATTTTCGCCGCGTCGTCCGCTGCCGCGCAAGCGACCAGCAATCCCATCACCACCGTTGTCCCCGTGGCGCCTTGGTCGATCCAGCTGGAGAACGTGTTTCTGGATCCTCTCCCTCCCAACGGCGGCACCGCCCGTCCGGAGCACATCGCCTTCGGCGGGGCCCCGGGGCTGCTCTACATCGTCGAGCAGCGGGGCAAGATTTACAGCTTCGACCCGTCGG
>JBGSYU010000335.1:0-4139 GCA_041750715.1 Lacipirellula sp. | reverse complement strand
GTGCGAGGCGTGCGAGTGCGACCTCTGCTGCGATTGTTCGGCGGGATGTAACGAATGTTCCCGTTCCTTGTGCGGCGAGTGCAGCCATTCCTGCCGCCAGTGCCGCGATACCTACTGCTCGAGGTGCCTCGCCGAGTGCGCCGCGTGCCAGGAAGAATTTTGTGGAGGATGTCTCAATGACGGAACCTGTAAAACATGCTGCGAAGCCGCGGCCGAAGAAAGCGCCCTACGGCAAACCCAAGCTAGTTCGCCGGCGGCCGCAGCATCCGGTGCTGCGGCTCTCCCCGTATGCCTGGGCGAAGCTGCTGTTCCTGCGTGACGCCGGGCCGACCGAGATCGGGGGGTTTGGGATCTCGGCCCCTGGGCAGCCGCTATTGGTCGAGGATATTCGCCTGGTGACGCAGCGGTGCGATTGGGCGAGCGTCAACTTCGACGACGACGCGGTGGCGGATTTCTTTGACGAGCAAGTCGATCGGGGCAGAGAGCCTGAGGAGTTTGGCAGGATCTGGGTGCATACCCATCCGGGATCGTCTGCCGAGCCGAGTCTTACCGACGAGGAGACGTTTGCGCGGGTGTTCGGCGCCTGTAGCTGGGCCGTCATGTTTATTCTCGCCAAGGGCGGAGACTGCTACGCCCGACTGCGGTTTGGCGTGGGGCCGGGCGGGAGTCTTGAGATTCCCGTAGAGGTGGACTACGCGGCTGAATTTATAGGATCTGATCGCGATGCCTGGGAAGCGGAGTATACGGCTCAGGTGCTGCCGATACTGCCGCCTTCGGCGACCTGGAGCCTTGATGACCGGGTGGGACTAGTTGACGCTCCTTGGGACGCACGCGACGAGCGCCTTTGGTCGGACTACCTAAGGGCCGAGGAGGCTGGCTATGCAGACTTCTAACGATCGCTTCGTGAGGCAGCAGGAGCTGGTGCCGCAGGGGCGGTTATCAGACCTGACGGTGACCGTGATCGGCGTCGGGGCGATTGGGCGGCAGGTGGCTCTGCAATTGGCCGCGATCGGCGTGCGGCGGTTGCAGCTAGTGGATTATGACAGAGTCGATCTCACGAACGTCACTACGCAAGGGTATCGAGCGCGGGACGTCGGGCGGCTGAAAGTTGAGGCGACTGCGGAGGCGGTGCGCGAGATCGACGACTCGGTTGAGTTGGAGCTGGTGAACGATCGCTATCGGCCGCGGATGGTCGTGGGGGAGGGGGTGTTTTGTTGCGTTGATTCGATCTCGGCCCGCGCGGCGATCTGGCGGTCGGTGGGGGCGGCGTGCGACTTTTGGGCGGATGGCCGGATGCGGGGGGAAGTGCTCCGCGTGTTGGCGGCGGCTGATGAGGCCAGTCGGCGTCATTACGGGACGACGTTATTCGCCCAGGCGGAGGCGCAGGTTGGCGGCTGCACGTCACGGAGCACGATCTATGCGGCGAGCATTGCCGCCGGGCTGATGGTGCATCAGTTGGCGCGGTGGCTGCGAGGACTGCCAGTCGAGGCAGATGCCTCGCTGAATCTGCTGGCAAGTGAGCTATGCGTACGCTGAAGTGAATAAGAGTTGTTTGTCGTTCGTCCGCGTGAAGGCAGCCTTCGCGCGGACGGCCGACCTGCCGCTGACTTTGGCATTCTTGCACGGCCTGTTTTTTAGCCATCAGCAATCGCCGTCCGTCGATCCTGTGACTGAATGAGCGCCAGCAGGCCCAGCACCCGAGCGGCCTGCCGCCGAGCAGTTTTCGTCCGTGCAGCAATGTCGAGCCAAGGACCGTCGCTGACGGAACCTGAGCTAGCGGCGGCGCTTCCGCCGACCGACCGCGGGCATCCGTCCGCCGGCGATTACGCCGCCCCCCTGATGGGGCGTATCTCCGACGCCACGCAGCGACCGAACCGCTTGATCAGCCGTCCATTGACCAGGCCCTCAGCGGCGCGAACCGTCACCTTGCTGAGCAGGACTGCTGCGCCTGCGCCCAATAGGTCTTCCAAGGATGCCTGGACCGCCTCTTCGGCTTCGCTCGTCGCATCGCCGGCTCCGCCGGCGACGAGCGTATTAAACATCGCGTGCGCGACGAGTAGCGCAGTCGCTGGCCCGCTGGGCCGCAGTCCAAATAATTTGCATAGCTGGCTCGTAAGAACGAAACAATTGCCGAGTACAATCATGCTGTCGAATAATCCTTTGGGCGCGATGGCTGTACTATAAAGGGTGGACATCGCACTCCGGGTAATCAGCTTCTCGGCGGCTTCGTCCAGCGGGACGATAATCTTCTCTTCCACCTCTTTGAGCCAGTTGGCAATATCCCATTCGGGCGGATCGCAAAGCCGATTCAGCGCTTCGTTAAACCCTTCGATGGAATGCGTTTGCTGCGACTCGTATGGCGCGCGTTCCTGCCATTCGCACCCTCTCAAGAGGTCGTCGTGTTCGGGCGACTTGATCGCGGTTAGAAATCTTTTACACGCTTTCTTATCCGTAACCTTCATGTCTGCCAAAGAGATCCTCGGCGATCGACGGAGCCTCCACAACGGGCGAATCAACGAGACCGCCGCCGCTACGAGGAGCGCCCAAAGTGCCGCCACCAATACGACGGCAACTGTATGAAACGGCGGGGATAACGATGTATAGGTCGCTCGTAAGAAAGCCGCCGTCTGCGAGAGCAAGAACAGCAACACGCTCGCGCTGAATAACACCGTGCCGATGACGGCGGCGCTCTCGCTCAGGCACGGACGAGCCTCTTTGCCGCGTCTCGCCGGTGCTTCGTCGACAGAGTCCTCTGCGGTCGACGGGCGCGCCAGGAAGACCGCGTCCTCCGCTCGCTTCCGATTTCCCAAAACCTTCCGTTTCTGGAGCGACACATCAGATTTCGCCAGACGCCAATCGTTCGCCGCCGGTACGCCAGTCGGGAGGTTGACGTCCGCCTTCCCCGTAAGCATTTCATCGCCGCGATGCTCGACGGACAGGGGATCCGACAGGAAGATCGCATCCTCCGCGCGCTTTCGTCGGCCAGAGACTCTCAGCGTCTGCGGCCCCTCGCCGGAACTTGCTGCAGACGATTCGTGCTGCTCCATGACAAACCTCAGGTAAGAACTTCTTAGGGAGTTGATTCAACGTAGGCCGAGCAACCGTTCGGTTAAGCAGTCGAGTCCGAACTGACGTGGCGGGTTGCCGCGGTTTTTGGGCATCATGATCGCTGGCTTCGGGAAAGCGTAAACGCCGGCCGGCCAATCGTCGGCGAACTCTTCCGGCAATGCGACCGGGTTCGCCTCCGCGAGCCGGATCTCCTCGAGCGGGGTTCGGCAGAAGTAGTTTTGCCGCCCTTGTTCCCCTGGGCGGACGCAATCGATCGCAGCAACGCGAATCTTCTCGCGTTTGAGGCGTGCGTCGCCGGCGTGTTCTCTGGTCGCCTGCCGCATCAAGGAGTCGAGCAGTTTCAGGAGCCGTTCGTGCTCGTTCCTATGAACCCGATCGCATTGAGCGGCGACGAACCAGACCCGATGCACGTAATCGGCAATCCATCTGCCGTGCGCTATTCGTCCCACATTGTGGATGGCTCGCCACATCACTCCCCTTGGTGACACGGCGCCGACAATCGACGAAAACGCATCTACCAGCGCGTTCTTCCATTGCGGACCGAGCTCCAGGATCCCAGCGACGTCGACGAGCACCAATAGGTCGCGACAACCGACCAACGGGCCCAGCGCGGGGACGACGACTTGGCGGCGATACTTTTTGTAATTAGCAGCAATGCGTTTGCCGACGTCGGTCGCGTTAAACGAGGGCGGCAACGGAAATACCGGCTCATTTGGCAAGCCGCAATGAGCTCGCTCACTGAGCCACTGGTGAAGAATTTCGGGATCTGGCGCGGCTACAATATTACTGGGAACAAACTTATTTTGGTCGTCAATCAGCAGCGATGACGGCGTGACGAAGGGATTGTCACGCCGGATAAAGTTGGCCATCATTCGCTGGTATGCATCTCTCAAGCGCTCAGCCCCCTCGGCGAGCGGCGCTTCGTTTATTTCGTCGTACAGCGTCAGAAATTCCCGGGCGTCGCCCGCCGCATTGTCGTCCAGCTTGGACTTCAGTCGGTGCATGGTCTCCTCACTCCAGCCGGAGTATTTGGGGAATCGCAACATATCGGCGTCCGCAAACCGCTCGCC
>JBGSYU010000334.1:0-6530 GCA_041750715.1 Lacipirellula sp. | reverse complement strand
GCCGCTAGTATCGCCTGGGGCCTGCCGCAACGTTGGACTGCCGCGGCGAACGCCGGCCATGTCGTAGACCCGTCGCATGCCGACCTGTCGCATTCTCCAGACGAGCATGCCGCGGCAAGCCACGCCGGCACGCCTCCGCCGATTTGGACCGTAATTCCCTTCGTTCTGCTCCTGACCGCCATCGCCGTGTTTCCGTTGCTGCACGCGACGGAGCATTGGTGGGAGAGCAACTTAAACCGCTTCACCGTCGCCGCAGGTCTGAGCCTCGTGACGTTGGCTTACTACGCTTTTCTGCATCGCCAACCTATCGAGTCGCATTGGCCTGGGCACAGCGTCGTCGCGCCGACCGACAGCCCGCTGCAAGTCGGCTTCGTTACGGCCGTCCTCGCTAGCGCCCTTCTCGCGGAGTACGTTCCGTTCATCGTGCTGCTGTTCAGCCTGTACACGATCGCCGGCGGCATCCGCATCACCGGCGATCTTGAAGCGACGCCTTCCACCAACGCAACCTTTATGGCCGTCGGCGGACTGCTCGCCAGCCTCATCGGCACCACTGGCGCGGCCATGCTGCTGATCCGTCCGCTTTTGGAAACTAACCGTGAACGGAAGCACGTTCCGCACACCGTAGTGTTCTTCATTTTCATCGTCTGCAACTGCGGCGGCTGTCTGCTCCCCATTGGCGACCCGCCCTTGTTCCTCGGTTACCTGCAAGGCGTGAGCTTCACCTGGACGCTGGGCCTATGGCCCGAGTGGTTGTTCGTCAACGCCATGCTACTAGCCGTCTACTGGCTCATGGACCAGTTCTACCACCACCCCCGTGAAACCCTGCGCGACATCGAACGCGACGTCACCCAAATCCGCCGATTGCGGATTAGCGGACTGGCCGTCAACGGCCCGCTGCTCATCGCCATCGTCCTGGCCGTCGCGCTGCTCGACCCCTCTCGCGCGATCCCCGGCACGGGCTGGCATCCTTGGGTGTATTTCCGCGAAGCCGTCCAACTGGGGCTCGTCGCCCTCTCGCTAATTATAGGTCCGCGACAGCCACGCATCGACAACCGGTTCCGTTACGACGCCATCATTGAAGTCGCCGCGCTGTTCATCGGCATCTTCGTCTGCATGCAGCCCGCGTTGCAGATTCTCAATGCCAACGGCGCCTATCTCGTCGAACGCTTCGACATGGGCCCCGCCAGGTTCTTCTGGGCTACTGGTGGTCTGTCGGCGTTTCTCGATAACGCACCGACGTATCTCGTGTTCTTCCAAACGGCCCGCGATCCCGAGTTCGCCGGCGGCGTCACCGGTGGCGTGCCCCACATGATTCTGGTCGGCATCAGCCTGGGCGCCGTCATGATGGGCGCCATGACCTACATCGGCAACGGCCCGAATTTCATGGTCAAGGCCATCGCCGAAAAATCCGGCGTCCGCATGCCGAGCTTCTTCGGTTTCATGGCGTACAGCGTGCTGATCCTCTTGCCGATCCTGGTCCTGATGGACCGGATCTTCATCCCGCGGCCATGAAAGCGACTTACTTAGCCGCGAGCTAACAGCTCGCCGGTGAAGCGGGGACGACTTCGCCAATGGCTAAGCGTCGCAGCGCTTCCCCGGCGGCCTGTTAGGCCGCGGCTACTGGCCCTACAATGCGTTTTCCCCGCTCGCCGTGCATCCCCATCCGCTCGCCACCTGACCTCGCCCCACCAGTGCCTTCTCCGATCATCACCCGCCAGAGCGACCTCGACGCCCTCTGCGAGCGAATCGAAGCCGCCCCCATCGTCGGCTTTGATACCGAATTTGTCTCGGAAGACACCTTTTTTCCGGAACTGTGCCTAATTCAAATCGTCACGCCGGAGGAATTGGCCGTCGTCGATCCGCAAGTCGTCGACGTGAAGCCCTTTTGGCGAGTCATCGCCGCGGGCGACCGCACCACTGTCGTCCACGCGGGTCGCGAAGAGCTGAGCTTTATGCTCCGCGCCGTCGGCGCCGCTCCGCGGCGGATGTTCGACGTCCAAGTCGCCGCCGGCTTCTGCGCCAACGAATTTCCAGCGTCCTACGGCTCGGTCGTCGGCAAGTTTCTCGGCCGCCAGCCGATGAAGGGCGAGCAGCGAACCGATTGGCGCCGCCGCCCGCTGACCGAACCCCAGATCGACTACGCCTTGGAAGACGTCCGGTACTTGTTGCCGCTGCACGAGCGACTGAGCGAAATCCTCATTCGCCGCCAGCGGCTTTCGTGGTTTGAAGACGAGCTTGCCGATTGGCAGCAAAGCATCGTTGAGTCCCAAGACCGCAAGGACTGGCGCCGCGTCTCCGGCATCGGCACGCTTAACGCACGAAACCTGGCGATCGTGCGGGAACTGTGGCTGTGGCGCCAAGAAGAAGCCCGGCGGATTAATCAGCCGCCGAAGCGCTTGCTCCGCGACGATTTGCTCGTGGAAATCGCCAAACGCAAGACAGATCAGCCGGACCAAATCCTCGCCATCCGCGGCCTGCAGCGTAGCGACCTCCGCCGCAACGCCGCGGAACTGGCCGCCTGCGTCCGCCGGGGTCTCGAAGCGCCGCTGGAACGCGGCGAACGCTCCGGCCAGCGCGAACCGCCCGCGCAGCTCAATTTGCTCGGCCAATATCTTACGCCTGCGCTTACGTCGATTTGCCGCAAGGCGGAAGTCGCCGCCAGCATGGTCGGCACCGCGAGCGACGTCCGCGAGCTTATCGCATTTCGTTACGGTTTCACCGGCGTCGACTCGAACGAGACGCCCGCACTGCTCCAAGGCTGGCGCGCCGAGCTCGTCGGCAACCTGCTCGACGACTTGCTCGCCGGAAAGAAGTCGATCCGCATTGCCGACCCGCGCAATGAGGACCCGCTCGCGTTCGACGACGTTAATTAACACGCCGCTTGCGGCTTAGCGCTACCCAGCCGTCGCCTCAGGCGCTTCGGCGATCGGTTTCGGCGGCGGCAACACTGCCGGCCCCGCGGCGGCAGCGTCCGGATCGACCGGCGACTCCGCAGAAGCTTGCACTACGCCGCCGGCAGGCGATGCTTGCAACTTCGCACGCGGCGCTCCGGCGAACAACGCTTCGTCCCCCACGTTCGCCACCCGCGGCCCGCGCATGTCGTCGGCGGTCTTCGGCGCAATCCGCCCGCTGGCGAACGTCTTTTCTTCGTAGATCGTGCCCCGTTTAAACGGTCCGGCGCCCAGGACCCAAATATCGTTCGCCTCGCTCTCGCTAATCGCCATGCCCGACTGCCACACCGGTTCGCCCGTCTCGCGGCGGTAGGCAAACACCGCCAACTTTGCCACGCCTCGTTGATCTCGCCGCTTTGCGAACGGAATTTCCGGAATCGCCGCCGGCAGCGTCGGCGCTAGCGGAACCTGCGGCACGTTGATCGCCGGAATGCCGACCAGCCAGTCGTGATTGTCGGTGCCGATCGCGCCGACGCGCGGCTCCACGACGAACGTCGCTTGCTCGCGCTGGTCCTTCAGCACGCAGCCGCTGGCCAGCAAGTGCTGCCGAAAGCTGCTGATGAGATACGCCTTGTCGACCACCTCCAACAGGTGCCGCTCGTCGAAGAACACCGCTTCGCCTTCCAGCACTTTGAAGTCGATCTGCTGCACGGTCCGATCGATCGCGTCGGAAATTAGAAGCTGCTCGGTCGCAGTCCGCGCGGTATTGCTGGTGCGCGTGCTGCCGCAGCCGACCGCCAACACAGCGCACGCGGCGATGCTCGCAAGCCATGCCGCCGACAGATCGCCGTGATTCCGACCGAACATGAACTCATACTCGGGGTGAGCGAAGGGGCGGCGATTATACCGACCGGGGTCGATAGACCCAGGCCAGAGCCGTAGGGTGCTAGCACGTAGGCGAGTTGCTCCGAAACTCGCAAAATGCGGTCACGATAACGCGGCGCCGACGCCTGACCCGGCCCGCCATAATGCGCGAGTTTCGGAGAAACTCGCCTACGTTGCGAATCGTACCGTCACGCCGCCGCTGAGCGGCGTTTTGCACCCGGTCGTTTCGGGAATCGTCAGCGGCAATCCGCGCTGATGCCGCACCGCCAGCCACGCGAAGCACTCCGCCTCCAGCGTGTCCGGATTCAGGCCAAACTTACTCACATTCTGAATTTCGCCCAGCCGCTCGCCCAGCATTCGCATAATCACCGGGTGATGCACGCCGCCGCCGGTCACCCACGTTCGCTTGGGCATCGCCGGCAGCTTCTTCACGGCGCGGAACACCGCCTCCGCCGTCACCGCGCACAGGGTCGCGGCGCCATCCTCGATGCTTAGCGACGACACGTCCACATGGTCAAAGTCGAACCGATCCGCCGACTTCGGCAGCGGCATCCCAAAGAACGGCGAATCCAGCGCCGCCTCGACCGTCTCCCGATCGACCTTTCCCGCGAGCGCGAGATGCCCGTCGCGATCGTGCGGCGAATCGGTCATGGTCTGAGCCCACTCGTCGAGCAGCCCGCACCCGGGCCCCGTATCGCCGGCGATGATCTCATCGTTTTCGCCCAGCCAGGTGACATTCGCCACGCCGCCCAGGTTGAGCACCACCGTCGGTCGCGGCTCCTCGATAAAGAGCGCCCGGTGAAACATCCCCACCAGCGGCGTCCCTTGGCCGCCATTGGCGATATCGCACCGGCGAAAGTCGCAAACCACCGGCAGCTTCAGATCCCGCGAAAGAATCCACGGGTTGCCAATCTGCATCGTGATGCCGTCGTTCGCCGAATGCCGCACCGTGTGGCCGTGAAATCCGACAAGTTCCACCTTTTTGGCGAGCTTCGGATGTTGAGCCAAGAGCTGCCGCACGGCGTCGACGTGGTACTCGGAGACGGCCTTTTCAACCCGCAGCAATTCGCTCAGCGGCACCTCGTGCTGCGACGCTTCCAGCAGCCGCCCGCGCAGTTCCTCCTCGTACGGCGACGTGAGTCCGCCGAGAAAGCCGATTTTATTCTCGCCGTCGGTATCCAACAGCGCGGCATCCACCCCGTCCCCGGAGGTGCCGCTCATCAGTCCCAATGCAACGGTTGCCATGGATTCTTGCTCTGATCGTTACCGCATGAACCCTGTCACCCCGAGGTACTCCGAGGGGTCCGGCCAGCCAAGCCGTCGGCCCTGATTCGATGCAGTTTAGCACCAGCTTACCGTTAAGTCCGTCCCCCGAAAGCGAAGCCCACGCAAATTCCTCTCGCAAATGCGCAGACATCTCCTGTCGGGAGGTTAGAATAGTCAGAAGAAGATCTCTCGCAAAGGCGCAAAGGCGACGCAAAGATTCCCTGTTTTCTTTGCGCGTCCTTTGCGTCTTCGCGACTTTGCGAGAGAAAGAAACGTGGAGAAACGACGTTGGATAATCACATCACCACAGACTCCCGCGCCCGCAACCGCCAAGTCGCCGTCCTCGTCGAAACCGACGATAGCTGGGGATGCAGCGTCATCCGCGGCATTGCCGACTACTCGCAAAATCACGGCCACTGGAATCTGCTGATCGACCCCCAAGACCACGATCAGCGCTCCGCCCTTCCCGACCTGTGGACCGGCGACGGCGTCATCGCTCGCTTCGGCAATCGTTTGCAGGTCGACCAGGTCCGCAGCCGCAAGGTTCCGACGGTCAACGTCGACACGCTGTTTGAAGGCCTTAGCGGCGTGTGCGACGTCGTTACCGACGATCACGAGCGGGCCCAACTGTCGTTCAACCACCTTCGCGATCGCGGCTTCGAGAAGTTCGCCTACTTCGCTCCTCCCAACCATCGCTATTCGACGAAGCGGGGCGAGGAGTTCACCCATCTCGTTCGCGAAGCCGGCCTCGAATGTCACGAGTACAAGCCCGGCTACCGCATCGGCCGCAAGATCGGTTGGGAAGAGCAACAGCGTCGGGTGAGCCGGTGGCTCGCTTCGCTACCCAGGCCGATCGCCATCCTCACCGTCGATGCGTACCGCGGCCGGCAGCTCGCGGAGATCTGCCACATGAGCGGCGTCCGCGTGCCCGATCAGGTCGCTATTCTGGCCGGCGACACCGACGACCTAATGTGCGAAGTTTGCACGCCGCCGCTGTCCAGCGTCGCGCTCGCGGGTCGCCGCATCGGCTACGAAGCCGCCTCGGCGCTCGACCACATGATGAACGGCGAGCCCGCGCCCGCGCAGCCGATCAAAATCCCGCCCCACGGCGTGATCAGCCGCCAATCGACCGACATCCTGGCCATCGACGACGACACCGTCGTGCGGGCCCTGCGATTCATCCAGCAGCGAGCCTTTCAAGACATCGTGGTGAAGGACATACTGTATGAAGTCCCCGTCTCCCGTCGCAGCTTGGAGATCCAGTTTCGCCGCTACCTGGGCCGCTCGCCGGCCGAGGAAATCCGCCGCGTGCGGCTGGAAAAGGGCCGCGAGCTGCTCGCCCGTACCGACATGTCGATCGGCGAAATCGCCGGCGCGTGCGGCTTCGCCAACGGCACGCGCTTTGGCGTCGCCTTCCGCAAATGTTACGGCAAGACCCCGCTGGCGTACCGCAAGCAGCTTACGAGGAGCTGAGAGTCGAGGGTCGAG
>JBGSYU010000333.1:0-5541 GCA_041750715.1 Lacipirellula sp. | reverse complement strand
GGCTCGTTGTACATTTGGAACCGGGCCACGTCGAAATTTTTCGCCAGGTAGAACGCCTGGGCGTAAAAGTGCTGCCACTGCTCCCACCGGCCCGCCCACCCGGCGGCCGTGCCGGCCGTACCCAACGGATAGGCGCCGATCGAGCGGTGAATTTCCACGACCGGCTGGATTCCCAGCCCCTTCAGCGCGCCAAACGCGTAGGCGAGATCGACGTTGTTGCCGGTCGTCGGGTTGGTCGCATAGCGATTCTCGAGGTACGGCCAGTTGATGAACGCGGTGTTGTTCGGATCGGCGCGCAGGGCCGTCCGCCGAGCGAGAAACTGCGGCTCCGAACCGACGCCGTCTCCCCAGAGGGCGTTGTCATCGGTTCCTTCGACGATGGCGGGCGTCGACCACACGCGGGCGCCGTTGACGCCCGCATACTTCCACCAAGAGGCGGTGTTGCTGCCGGCCTTGAAGTGGCCGGAGTTGTACCCGACGATCTCGGGCGTCGTGCCGACGATGTTGGCGGAGAGCGTAACGTCGGCGGCGCTCGCGCCCTCAGCGTGCAAAGCTAGCGCCAGGACGAGCATCGTCACAGTGCGCAGCGGCACCCGAGAAATCACACCGAAAGCCAACATTCTCTTCATCACCGCTACCAGATCCGAAGTAGTGTGAGCGTTTTCCTTAGCCGTCGCACGACGGCGCGCTCGCCGCAGCCAGAGCGAGATCCGGTGGCGACAGCCGCCACGGGATCAATCACATTATAGGCGGGAGCGTCTAATTCGACGCATCCGCTGGCAGCACTTCATCGCCCGACCGAGACGCCATGGCAAACAGCGTCCGCTGTTCGACGCTGTCGCTCAGAAACCGAACCGAGCCGTCGGCGAGCGCCACATGGGCGCCGTTGGAGTGCTCCGAACCAATTCCGATATTGTTGCGCTTAGCGTCGGGCTGTCCGGGTACTCCTCGCCCGCCTTGGTTGATCGGGTAAACGACATTCCTAACGGTATAAAGACAATTGCCTACGGATCCGACGATCCAAGGCCGAACGTTGTCATCGGAATCGCGAGGTCCGAACGCCGACTCGGCGAGCATCATCGTGTTGCTGGTGCCGTCGGTGACGTCCTTCATTCCGACCTTCGTCCGACGAATAATGATGCCGTTATTGGCGATCCGGCCGCAGCCGCTATCGACGATACATGGCGGATTGGGATTGGGAACTCCGGTAGTGGCGGGGGGCTCCAATTCCATCGTGTACACGCCCGGCCGACCTGTGCCGCAATAGTCCGGCAACGCCGGCGTGCCGGAATCTACCTCCGTGTTGGCTCCGAAAATACCGAAGTAGTGGGTTCTCAAATCGGAATCGGCCAGTTTTCCATAACCGACGGAGCTGTTATTGCCCGGGCCGAACATGTTCACCGGCTCCAGTTCTCCCCGCGAAGGGCAACGGATGATCGCCAGCGGCGACGTAACAGGCGTTTGGTTATTTTCGAACCAGTTATAATTTTGGTCGATTTGGGCGAACAGATTTCCCTGTTCGTAATACGGCATTGTGATCGCCAACCAGCCCCAGTCGGACCGCAATCCTAAGTTGGGCCCCAGGCGCGACGATGCCGGCGGAAACTGCTTCCGCGCACTTTCGTAGTTCAAGCAAGCCAGCGAGAGCTGGCGGATGCTGCTTTTGCACGTCGTCCGTCGCGCCGCTTCCCGCGCCGCCTGCACCGCCGGCAGCAGCAGCGCCACCAGCACGCCGATGATGGCGATCACCACCAGCAACTCGACCAAGGTAAAACCAGCGATCAATCGTTTACGCATTGAAGTCTTTCCTCTTCCTAAATTCTCCGTACTTATCTGCACGACGGGAGGGCGAAGCTCCTGCTGGTTTTAATGGCTTTCGACTGTAAACCGGTGACTATGGGCTTCCGCCAAAGGGCCTTATGACGGATGTTTTCCTAGGGCGCCGCCCTAGGCGGCTCGCGTCTCACAAGCTTTGTTGGCTGTAGGCCAACCGCATTTTCCTCTAAATTCGCTTCGCGGAAAGCCCGCTTTCTAACCTCGTCGCCGCCGAACTATCGCCAATCCGATCGCGCCGAACGTCGCCAACAACGCTGTTGCAGGCTCCGGAATAGTTGCAATCGCAGCGCTCACCACGACCAGATTAACCGCCGTGGACGTGTACTGAATCTGGAACTTCAACCCCGTCCCGGTAATCACGCCAGCCGGAGTCACCAAGACGGCCGGCGTGGTATCGGGATGCGGATTCGAGGGAACCAGCGCCCCGTTGTCGATGTCGACGAACACCACGCTGTCGAATGTGCCGGTGATGCCGCCGGTGGCGACCGATCCTAACTGCCGTTGCCACGCTAGAAAGTCGTTGCCGTCGCTGTCGCCGTCGGCGTCGGCGTCGCCCGCGGCGGTCGAGCCGTAGGCACCTCTCCAGACCGTCAGGTCAGCTCCATTAACGGAGAAGTTATCGTCGAAGTCAGCCGTTAGAGAGACGGCGCCCGACGCCGTGATCAGGGGAATAGTATCGCCAAGCTGCGGGTTGTAAATCGGATTCCGCGTTGCCGCGACGGGCGGCGTCGCCGTCGGGGCGCCTAGAATCGAGCTCGGTGGATTCACCAAGATTTTCAGCACGCCGTCGAGCGCCGCAGTCCTCGCTGATATCGTGTCGAATTCGTTGGCATTCTTGCCGTTCACCTGCAAGACCACCATCGAACCCAACGGCTCGGAATTGGGGTCGCCAGGGTTGCTTAGCACGCCGTTGGTCAGCGTCAGGCTCCCCGCGCGACCGTCGGTATTATCCAGGTTCAAGTGGCCGACGTGATTGCCCGTGCCGTTGTTGCCGGCGCCGCTCTCCACTTGCTCGAAGCCCACTTCCAGCGTCCCGCCGGCGTTGACTTGAATCTCGCCAAAGTTGATGATTTTCGCCGTGCCGACCACCTGGTGGCCCATTTCCAACCGGGCGTTGTCGTTGACGACCAGCCTTGCCGCCGGCAGGCTGTGACGTAATTCGACGTTCACATAGTTGTTTGCCGTGAGCGTTCCGGAGAAGGTATTCGACGGAATCGCGCCCGTGGGATCGGCGGTAAAGCCGAACTCGAATTCGTTCAGCGTGATGCCGGCCGGCAGGTTGGTCGAATCGGAAGCCGTGCCGTTGACCGTGATATTCGCCGCTCCGGTAAGCGCATCGGTAATGCTCAACCGGCGTTCGTTGAACACGCTGACGCCGTCTGGCACGAAGGTTTTGGTCAGATCGACGGTCACGTTCCCCGTAGCCTGCAACACCGAGCGCTGGATGAGCCGATTGGAGTTCGTGCTCGCCGTGGCGTGGTCCAAGGTTCCGGGCAGAAGGAAAGCCACCACACCGCCGCCGGTCGCATTCGCCCCCTCGAAGCTTAAGACGTTCGTCCCGGTCGAATTCATATTGATGCGCGGGGTGGAATTGTTCTGCACGATCCGCAGTTTGTCGCCGCTGCCGTTGAAATCGACGGGGCCGCCCATCGCTGAAACGTCGAACAGCAGCACGTCTGAACCGGCTCCATTGGTATTGAACGCGATCCCGCCGCTGCCGCTCACGGCGAGATCAATGCGCGCGTCCGCCCCCGCGTCCAGGTTGAAGGTGAGGTTTTCCGAGAGCGACAGAATGCCCAGCGCCGGATTTCCCGAAAAGGCGTCGCCCAGTTGGAAATCGCCGCTGACCGTCTCGGTCAGATTGGAGTTGTCGTCGATAATGAGCAGTCGAATGTCCGTGGCGTTGCCGCCGGGGCCGATGTTGACGACCCCGCCCGCTTGCCCGCGCAGCAAATCGCCGGCGAAGGGAGCGACTACCGTGACGGTGTGGCCGCTCACTACGGTGTAGGTGTTGCCGGCCGTCGGCGCCGCGTTGTTGCTCCAGGTCGCCGGAGTCGTCGAATTGCCCGTCATGACCGAGACGATGTCGTTCGGATTGCCGACGCCGAGGTTGTCGGCCATGAACTCGACGTCGTCGATCGCCAAGCCGTCGTCGGCGGCGCTGGGGGCTTGCGGATCACCCCACCGGAGCCAAAGCTCGGAGCCCGGCGCCCATGTAAAACCTGTGATCGTGGCCGTGATATTGTTCATGCGGCCGGCGCCGTTGCCATCCACCGCCGCCCCCGACCCAGAGAACACCGGCGCCACGAAGTCCAATGCGGGGGCCGCCGTGAATAAGCCTCCGCCAGGCGTGAACCAGTTGGCATCGGTCGCCAGTAGGCTGTATTCAAACGCTAACGTTTCTGGGGTCGTCAACGCCCCGTCCCGCCATTGCTCACCATCGAACGTGAGGGTAAAGCGATTGAGCGGCGAGCCGGTGTTGTTGATCAACTGCAAACCCATGTACAGGCTCGCATTGTCCGCCGCCGTGGTCGTCGAGCCGATGCTACCCAGAGCCTTTTCCGTGTCGGCGGCCGTCGTGCTAAAAGCCCAGAAGGCGCCAGTATTTGCCCCCGGCCCGGAACGCAACCGCTGGTTGCCGTTGAAGCCGTTTTCCGCGGCAGGACTGATGGGGTGGTACAGGTGCCAGCCCAGCACGCTGACGTCGTTTTCCGGACTGGTCAAGTAATCGACGTCGTCCTGCCAACCATCGGTATACACGGTTTCAATGCTGGCGTTTTCCGGCAGGTTGTTCGGCAGGCCGTTAAAGCCCTCCGTGTAGAGCCCACCCGTATACGAAATGGCCGCCTCGGTTCGTCCAGCGAAGGTCGCTAGAATTAACGTCATGGCGAGTTTGATTGCGAACCAGCATCGAAGAGTCACGGTTGAGCCTCCCGGAGTTCTCTAGAGTCGCCGCTAACTGCACAAAAACCGTCCGCACTCGTCAAAGTGCGCGGGCCGGTACGCAAAAAGCTGACGCCTGCCTGGGTTGAAAAAGAAAGCGTTTGTTCCGAAACAGAAGTTGCCAACAGAAGTTGCCTGACGCCGCCCGCCGCATCGCCGCCCGGCGACGCACAAGGTAAGTTCCGATGTTTTCCTAGCGAAAAGGCGAATGACTAGGCGCTGGTCGCATCCGGTTCGCCTCTGCGGACGCAGCCCTACC
Source organism: Lacipirellula sp. (assembly GCA_041750715.1). Taxonomy (GTDB): domain Bacteria; phylum Planctomycetota; class Planctomycetia; order Pirellulales; family Lacipirellulaceae; genus Lacipirellula. The sequence continues at coordinate 503 of JBGSYU010000333.1, read as the reverse complement.
TCAGGGGTATAAGGGCGAAGGAGGCCAGACTTTCGACAGAAATCTCATTGTCAGAAGGAACGGAATGCATAAGGCCAGATCGTCACAGCTCCTTCCTCAGTGTAGTCGAGAGTCGGTGAATCACCCACTGATTGGCGCCTCCTGACGCCAGAGAACTGCAAGTTCGGCAGCAAGCCGAAAGTCAGCCGCGATCAGACGGGTCGCCCGGGGCGCCCAAAAGAGCGCGCCCCACTGCGCAAAATGGAGATTCTCGCCATGCAGAGATTTCACGCCATTGTTCAGCAGTAGCCTAGCATTCCCGTCAACTTTGCCACTGGCGAGGCCCTATCTTGGGAGACTCAAGCTCCCTGAGGCTCGCCCGCGTCGTTCCTCTGGGCGCTGGCCGGACGCTTACCTATAAAAAGAGCGCATGGGCGGCGGCGATTCAAAACGCGACTTCGTCGTGCTGCTCACGAAGCACGAACGGATGATTTACGGATATGTGCTCAGCCTGGTGCCAAACC
>JBGSYU010000332.1:0-1726 GCA_041750715.1 Lacipirellula sp. | reverse complement strand
GACGGACGCTGGAGCAGCGGTTCGTGCGGCTATTAGGTCGCACGCCCGCGGCGGAGATTCGCCGGGTGCGGATCGAGGAGGCGAAGCGGCTGTTGGTGGAGTCAGACAAGTCGATCGCTGACGTGGCGCGCGGGGCGGGATTCAGCCAGCAGGACCTGTTTTCGCGCACGTTTCGGCGGAGCGTGGGGATGCCTCCGAGCGAGTACCGGCGGCGCCATCACGGCGGAGCCTGGCAGCGAAAAGAGTCGAATACGAGCTGATTTGGCCGCGTGGCGCAAAAATGCCAAATGTTTTGCGCAGCCCGCCTGTGGGACCGTCTGTAGCGAGGAATTACGATATCGGTAAGTTCCGCCGGTAGCGAGTTTCTCCTCGCTCCAGGCGGCACGGGTCGCCGTCGTTTTGTTTCCTGCACTTTGTTTCCTGCACTGGGCGCCGTGGCTTAGAATGAATGCTTATCGTCCGGGGAGTCGTGGAGCGGATTAGGCAGGGTCATCTTTCCAGGTAGGAGTCAACGGGATGCATCGCTCGGTTGGCACGCGACGCGGGTTCACGCTCGTTGAGCTCCTGGTCGTGATTGCGATCATTGGCGTGTTGGTCGCACTTCTTCTGCCAGCCGTGCAGTCGGCGCGGGAGGCGGCGCGGCGGGTGCAGTGCACGAACAATCTGCGGCAGATGGCGGTGGCGACGCTGAATTACGAGCAGTCAAAAAAAGAGCTGCCGCCGATTTACGCACAGCTTCCGGGGAACAATCCCCCCAAAACAGCGTTCGATGCGCATGGGCCGCACATCTACATTTTGCCCTACATGGAGCAGCAGGCGATTCACGCCGCGTACGACTTCGACTTTGGGTGGCTCCAAGCGCCCAACAAGAAAGCGGTCGACCAGGATATCGCCGCATTTATTTGTCCTAGTGCGCCGGCGCCTTTGGAGCGACGCAAGGAAAGGCCCAACTGGTTTGCGGGGGGCTACTCGGATTACGGCGTCAACGGACGCGTTTCGCCCTGCGCGGTCGGTGTGGTCACGTCGGGCGGCGTGAAGCCGCGCCCCGATTGGCAGGGTTTCTTCACGGGCGCTCCGCAGTACGCGAATTTCGATAGTCAATGCAACGGCGGCGTGGACCTCGAAGGTCAAACGGGCAAGACCGTGCTGGAGCAGGTTACCGACGGCCTTTCCAATACAATCTTGTGGGCGCCTGATGCTGGTCGTCCCGATCATTGGGAAGACGGGCAAAGAAATGATCTCGGAGATCCAGCCTCCGGTTCGCGATGGGCGGATCCCAACAACGAGTGGTGGTCGCACGACATCTGTGCGAACACGCTCATGAATTGCAACAACGAGAACGAGAACTATTCGTTTCACATCGGCGGCGGTATGTATGCGTTCGGCGACGCGTCGGTGCAGTTCCTTTCGCAAGACATGGACCTGGACGTGCAAGCGTCGTTGCTGACTCGCGCCGGCGACGACTTGACGGGGAATTTCAAATAAGCGCGCACGGCACGTCAACGGGGAGGCGATTTCTCTGTGCAGCAGTCCGCTGATCGAATGCGTCGAGATGCCGAGGTTCGACCGGGAGGCGCCGCCGCGCGTTTGAACCACGGCGCCTTACTGACGCTGGCGGGCCTGCTGGGCGTAGCCTTGAGCGGTGGCTGCGGAGGGCCGTCGCGATTGGAGGTCGCGCCCGTGAGAGGTCGCGGTATATACAATGGTCGGGGCGTTCCCAAAGCCA
>JBGSYU010000331.1:0-4716 GCA_041750715.1 Lacipirellula sp. | reverse complement strand
CCTTCGTACAGTTGCGCGATCGCCTCGACGTCGGGCCGGATCATATCGATCAGCCCTTGCGGCCGCACGCCGATCCACAGGCAGGCCGCCGCGATCGGCACAAGCGCCGCCAGTTCGCGCAGCGAAAGATCGCGAACGTGTACGTCGCGGTGCGGCGGTTCCTTTAGCGTACCGAAGAACACCGTTTGCAACATCGTGAGCAGGTACCAGGCGCCGAGCACCAGCCCCGAAGCGCCGATGGCGGCGTAGTACGGGTTGCGCTTGAACATGCCGGCGAGCGACAGCATCTCGCCCACGAAACCGTTCAGCCCCGGCAGCCCGATGCTCGCCATCGAAATGAATACCATACCCGCGGCCAGCAGCGGCAGCCGGCTGGCCAGGCCGCCCAGGTCGTCGACCATGCGAGTGTGATAACGCTCGTAGAACATGCCGACGATGAGGAACAGGCCGCCCGTCGACAGGCCGTGGTTGATCATTTGCAACACGCCGCCGGTGATGCCCTCGACGTTAAGCGCGAAGAGGCCAAGCATGCAGAAGCCCAAGTGAGCCACGCTACTGTAGGCCACTAGCTTTTTCACGTCGCGCTGGACCAGTGCGCAGAGCGAACCGTAGACGATGCCGACGACGCCCAGAATCGCCGCCGCCGGCAGACCCACGCCTAGGCACGCGTCGGGCAGCAGCGGCAGGCAGAGCCGTAGGAAGCCGTAGGTTCCCAACTTTAGCAGCACGCCGGCCAGCAGCACGCTGCCCGCGGTCGGCGCCTCGACGTGCGCGAGCGGCAGCCACGTGTGGAACGGAAATACGGGAACCTTGATGAGAAACCCGGCCGAGAGCGCGAGAAACACCGCGACCTGCATCGAGTACGGCAACGGATTGGCGCGATACCAGACGGCCAGTTCAGGCAACGACGCTGGATGCGTCAACCCCCCCGACGCCGCGTACGTCACCAGCGCCACCAGCCCCAGCAGCGTAACGAGGCTGCCGGCAAGCGTGTACAAAAAGAACTTCACCGCCGCATAGCGCCGCTGCGGCCCGCCCCAAATGGCGATCATAAAGAACAGCGGAATCAACGTGAACTCGAAGAATACGTAGAACAGCACCGCGTCGAACGCGCAGAACACGCCGACCAGCCCGCTTTGCAGAATGAGCAGCGCCGCGTAAAACTCCGACTCGCGCTCGTGAATCGAGTCCCACGAGATCAGCACGCACGCCGTGGTGAGCAGCGTGGTCAGCACGATCAGCGCGATGCTGATGCCGTCGAGGCCGAAATGGAACTCGAGCGTCGTTCCCCCCTGCCCCGGCGCCGTCTCGCCGAGGGTTAGCCACGGCTTTCGGTACTCGACCTGCGGCTGAATCGGCGAAGTGGCATTTGCGCGACCCGACTCACCCGCAGCAGCGTCACCGGCTTGCATTTCCCGATAGTTGCCGGCAAGCAGCAGCGAAATCGCCAGCGACGCCAGCGACCCGCCCAAGGCGATCCACCGCGCGGTCCGCTGCTGCGTCACGCCCGAAAACAGGAGCAGCAACCCCCCGGCGCCTAGCGGGATCAACAGGAGTATGAATAGCAGCTCAATCATATTATCCCAACAGCCCGAGCATGTAGCCCAGGCACGCGAGCAAGCCGACCCACATCATCAGCGCGTAATTCGAAACCAGCCCCGTTTGCAGCAGTCGCGGCGCGGCGCTAACCATTCGCGGCACGGCGCCGACCGCGTCGACCACGCGGTCGATCGCGAACACGTCGAACGAATAACAAAGCTTGGCCAACATGCGAATCGGATTCACGATCACCGCCGTGTACAGTTCGTCGAGGAAAAACCTCTTGAACGAGAGATCGTACAGGAGGTTGGCGCCGCGGCTGATCCGCGTCGGCAGTTCCGGGTTGCGAACGTACATCAGCCACGCCAGCGCGATGCCCGCCAGCGCTACCAGACCGCTGACGACCATCAGGTCGACGTGAAAGGCGTGCTCGCCTTCATGTCCCAGCGACGGCGTGTGCGCGAAATACTCGGCGAACCAGTGCGTGGAGCCCACGGCCAACCCGATGCCGAGCGCCGCCACGGCCAGCAATCGCAGCGGCCAAGCCATCGTCGGCGGCGCGTCGTGCGGGTGGTGGCCAGCGTCAGGCGGAAACCGCTCCGCGCCCCAGAACGTCATAAAATAAGCGCGGAACGTATAAAACGCCGTGAGCAGCGCCGTGGCCGTAGCGATCCAATATATCGCCGTAAAATAACCGCCGTAGCGCTCGTGCGCGCCCGCTTCATGCAGCACGGCGAGGATTTCGTCCTTGCTCCAGAAGCCCGCCAGCAGCGGCACGCCCGCGAGCGCCGCGGCGCCGGCCAAAAACGTCCAGTGGGCGATCGGCAACACGCGCCGCAAGCCGCTGAAGCGGCGCATGTCGATGACGTCGCCCATCGAGTGCATCACGCTGCCCGCCGCGAGGAACAGCAGCGCCTTGAAAAAACCGTGCGTGAACAGGTGGAACATGCCCGCCGTGGCGCCGGCGGTGGCGAGATTGTCACCGCCGGCGGCAAGCTCTACGCCGGCGGCGCCGACCCCCAGCGCCATGAACATGTATCCCAGTTGGCTGACCGTGGAATAAGCGAGTACCCGCTTCAGGTCGGTCTGCGTCAGCGCGATCAGCGCCGCCAGCAGCGCCGTGATCGCACCAATGCCCGTCACCGCCAACTGCACGTCCGGCGCCTGTTCAAACAGCGGCGTGCTCCGCGCCACCAGGTACACGCCAGCGGTGACCATCGTCGCCGCGTGGATCAGCGCGCTCACCGGAGTGGGACCTTCCATCGCGTCCGGCAGCCACACATGCAGCGGGAACTGGGCGCTCTTGCCCATGGCGCCCAAGAGCAGCAGGACGCAAATCCAATTCATTCGCGCCGGATGCATCATCACCGCTTCGGCCAGTTTGTCGGAATCGAACAGCACCGTCGAGAAATCGAGCGAGCCGAATGTCGTCCAAATGAGGAAAATACCCAGGATCAGCCCCATGTCGCCGATGCGATTGACCACGAACGCCTTTTTCGCCGCTGCGGCGGCGCTCGGTTTGTGAAACCAAAAGCCGATGAGCAGGTAGCTGCACAGGCCCACCAACTCCCAAAAGATAAACAGTTGCAGGAAGTTGCCCGACAGCACGAGCATGCACATCGAGAATACGAACAGCGAGAACGCGCCAAAGAACCGCGGATAGCCGCGATCGCCGTGCATGTAGCCGGCGGAAAAAATCGACACCAAAAAGCTGACCGTAGTGACCATCGACAGCATGAGCGCACTCATGGCGTCGGCCCGCAGGTCGATGCGGACGTCCATCTCGCCGATATTCAGCCAGGAGTAGCCCGCGGCGATAAGCGCGGGTTCGTGCTTCTCAAGTGCCTCCGGCATGACGACGAACAGCAGGAGCAATGCACAAATCGCCGAGATCGCCAACGCCAGCCAACATGGCAGATGACTCCGCTCGCGCAGTACCTTGGGCCCAAGCAGCGCGATCGCGACAGCCGCAACCAACGGGGCGCCGGGGATCAGCCAGAGAACGATGTGTTGTGCGGCGGGAGACATTGACGGTTTGGCAGGTTATCAGTTCGATAATTTAACCACGACGGCACGACGAACACGACGAAAGACGGGGGGAGTTAGGAACCGCTGATGAACGCTAATAAACGCTAATAAATAAATATTGATTTCTATTAGCGTCCATCAGCGTCCATTAGCGGTTCTTATCTGTGATTTTGTTCATGGAATTTCGTCGTGTCGGTCGTGCCGTCGTGGTTAGTCTTCATCCGAGGGCGCTGGAGTGTAAATCGTCCGCGGATCCATCGTCTCCGCGAGCGTCGCGGGGAAGTCGTCGTCGATGTCGGGCAAGCCGCCAGCCTTCGTCAGTCGCGGCGATGGCGCGTCGGGTTCCTCGGGTTCCAATGGCACCTGATCGCTGTCGCGCGCGATCGCATACGCCGGCAGGTCGGGCTCGCGCAGGCGGCTCCACAAGTCAACGTCCAGCGATTTGGTCCGCTGATAAAGCGCCAGCACCAGCGACAGCCCCAGCGCCGCCTCGCACGCCGCCACCGTCAAAATAAATATCGTGAACGATTGCCCTTCGAGGCTGCCGTGCATCCGGCCGAACGTGAGGAGCGTGAGCGACACGCCGTGCAGCATCAGCTCGGCCGAGAGAAAAATCAGAATCAGATTGCGGCGCGTGACGAACCCCACGCCGCCCAGAATGAACAGCACGGCTCCCACGGCCAAGAATAATCCTGAATCGCCGCTCATATCGTGCCCTCGGCTCGCCGCGGGGCGATCGCGATGGCGCCGATCCCGGCGACCAGCAGAAGCGTGCCGGCAATCTCGACGGCGTACAAATAATCGCCGAACAGCGACCGGCCAAGCGAACGCAGCGTGCCGAACGATGCTTCATCGGCGGGGCGGCTCAGTGGATTCGGATTGGCCTCCGCAGTCATCGCCGGCCCCGCGTCCGCGACGGGCGCCGCGATTTGCCATTGCTGGAAGTTCCACAGCATCGCGCCGAGCATCAGCCAACTCGCGACGATCGCCATGATCGGCGTCCGGGCTCGCTGATCGTAAAAGCTAACGCCTGTCTGCTGGGCGAGCATGATTACGAACAGAAACGTCACGATGATAGCGCCGGCGTAGACGATGATCGTCGCCGCCGCCAGAAACGGCGCCCATTGCAGCATGAACAGCCCGCACACC
>JBGSYU010000330.1:0-1541 GCA_041750715.1 Lacipirellula sp. | reverse complement strand
GATGCCGTGCTGGTGACCGGGCGGCTGGGCGGCAGCATTCTTGGGCGACATTTGAACGTTCAGCCCCGGGTGCGCGAAGCGCTGCTACTGAACGAGCGCTACGAGATTCGCGCGGGAATGGATATTAGCGATGGGCTTGCCTTAGACGCCTCGCGACTGGCTGCGGCAAGCGGATGCGGCGTCGCGCTGCGGCTGGCAAGCGTCCCAATCGCGGAGGACGCGGACCGACTTGCGGCAAAGTCCGGTCGCTCGCCGCTCGAACACGCGCTAGGCGATGGGGAAGATTTTGAACTGCTGCTAGCCGCGGCGCCCAACGTGGCAGAGCAACTCCTGCGCGATCAGCCGCTGCAAGTTCCAATCACTCATATCGGCCAGTGCGTGGTCGACGCAGGGCTCTGGCAAATCGACAATTCCGGCCGGATGAAGCCGCTACCGGCAACCGGGTATCAACATTAAATGGAACCCTTTATTTTCATTGCGAACGATGAAGCCGGCACGGAGCGACTAGGTCGGGCGTTGGCCGCGGCGCTTCCTTCGGGGACGGCGGTCGCGCTCGTCGGCACGCTAGGCGCCGGCAAGACGCGATTGGTGCAGGCGTTTGCGGCAGCGCACGGCGTGCCGCGTGAATTGGCGACCAGTCCGACGTTCGTGCTGGTGAACGAATATCGCGGCCGCGTGCCGATTTACCACCTCGACGCCTATCGGCTGCGCGACGAGGATGAGTTTTCGGAACTAGGACCCGAGGAGTATTTTGAATCGGCGGGCGTGACGTTTGTCGAATGGGCCGATCGCGTGGCAAGCTGCTTGCCGGCGGATCGCGTGGAAATTCTGTGCGAGGCGGTGGGGGAGACGGTGCGGCAGTTTACGATTCGCGGGACGACGCCGCAGATGGAAGCATGCGTGCAACAGGTTCGCGACGCGACGCGAAAGCTCAGTTAGCCCCCGGTCATTGACCGGGGGCTAAATAGTTAAAGGATAAACTTGCTCAGGTCTTCGTCCCGCGCAATCTCATCGAGCCGGTCGCGGACGTAGCTGGCGTTGATCTCAACGTGGCCCATCTTCATATCGGGCGCCTCGAACGACAGCTCCTCCAGCAGCCGCTCCATGATCGTATGCAGCCGGCGGGCGCCGATGTTTTGCGTCGACTGATTAACGCGGAACGCATACTCGGCCAGGGCGTCGACGGCGTCGGGCGTGAAGAACACTTCAACGCCTTCGGTCTTCATCAGGGCCGCGTACTGCCGCGTAAGCGAGTTGTGCGGCTCCGAGAGGATGCGGACGAAGTCCTGCTGCGTGAGATCCTCCAGCTCCACGCGAATCGGGAAGCGACCTTGCAGTTCCGGCATCAGGTCGGACGGCTTCGTCGAGTGAAAGGCGCCGGCGGCAATGAACAGGATGTGGTCGGTGCGGATGTAACCGTAGCGGGTCTGCACCGTGGTGCCTTCGACGATCGGCAGCAGGTCGCGCTGCACGCCTTGGCGAGAAACGTCGGCCCCGCGGCCGCCTTCGGTGGCAACGACCTTATCCAGTTCGTCGATGAA
>JBGSYU010000329.1:0-3016 GCA_041750715.1 Lacipirellula sp. | reverse complement strand
GGATAAATTTAAGATCGTCCCAGCGCCGACCCGGCCGCACTCAACACCGATCTTCGAGACAACGCGCTGCGATCGCCGAATTCCGTTGACATGATAGACCTCCCTTAGGAAAAAAGAGCCGAAGCGGGAAAATCGATAGGCCACACGCCGCCGGCAGATTGTCGGCGGCCGTTTCGCGAAGTGGCCGATAAGTTGCGTCCGAACGACATTAGATATGCGAAGGTGAATCCATTAGCGACACGCCCGCTGACTTTTCATCCCACGACCGGCCGCATTAAGGCATCGCCTTAGCTGCGTTTGATAATGCCATCGATAAGAAGGAGCAGAAAAGTAGCGAAGGGCCGCCCCATTGCGACCGCAGCCGCACGAAAATGTATTCACTTATCGGCGCCTTTGTCAAGTGGCCACCGAAAAATATCCGTTTGCGGCACGGACAATGCGAGTATCCTCGGTCCCACCCGCACGCAGCGATTGCAATGGGACGGCGTACTGATGGTGGTTCTGCCGACGCGGGTGCGATGGGTTTTCGGCTTCACACTCAAAAAAAAACGAGGCGCCGCGGAATGCTCCGCGGCGCCTCGTTGCGTTACTCGCTAATCCGCAAGCGGCTTGTGCAGCGTCGAACTACTTACCCTTCTTCGGCGCGGGCTTGCCCTTGCCGGCGGGTTGCTGCTTGGTGCTCTTTGCGGCGTTCTTGGTTTGAGCCATTGGAGAAGTCTTCCTCAACTAAAAGTGCCGGCGGCGATCGCAGGCGACGCGCCTACGGAAATAAATGCCGCACGGTTGGCGCGAAGGGTAGGGTGGCGGGGGGAAGGGCGTCAAGGTCGCTTTGATCCGCCCAATGTCCCATGGGTTCGTCGCCGTGGGCTTACAACTTCGCGCCTGTCGGCGAAAAAGAGGGAATTCTGCGGTATGGCCGGCCCGAACCGAGCAGGCTCGCCTTGAGCCATGCGGCAAAGGCCGGCAGAATGTACAGGACTGGGCGTTCTAAACGCGGTCCTTAGGATTTCTCTGATTGGCGACGAGTAGTTCGCCGGGCGGAGTTCTAACCGGTTTCAATTCCTCCCCTATTTGCTCACAAGAACTAACGCCCTGCGCTCGGGCGACTTCGGGTCGCCCGTGCTCGGTTGCGACCTCCCTTCAAGGGAGGGGGACTAAAGGTATGGCCAAGCAATCGATTCTCGCACGGTACGCGAACGTCATCCTGATCGCCGCGTTAATCGTGACGCCGCTAGCCTGCTGGGGCGCGGTGAAGGCGATTCGCGGCAATCGCAACGACGTGTCCGACTGGCTACCGAAGAACTATCCCGAGACGATCGAGCTGGGGTGGTTTCGCAAACATTTTGTGGCCGACCAGTTCGTGCTGATTAGCTGGGACGGCGCGAAGCTGGGAGAAGCCGCCGACGGCTCGCAGGACGATCCGAAGCTCGCGCAGCTCAAGGCGGAGCTGCTCGCCGCACAGCTTCCGAAGAAGTTGATCAACACGGTCGACGATGAACGGGCCGTGTTCAAGTCGGTGACGACGGCGCGCGACATTCTGAGCGAGCTGATGTCGCCGCCGACGAGTCTCTCGCAGCGAAAGGCCGTAGCGCGGCTGAAGGGATCGCTCATCGGGCCCGACGGTCGGCAGACGGCGCTGATTGCGACGCTGACGCCGAACGCCGCCGCCAATCTGCGGCAGGCCGTGGGCCGGCCGATCAGAATGCTGATCAGGGACGACGTCATCTCGCCCATGTTTCGCGCTATATTTGCGGTGAAGTTGACTGAGGACGAGGTGCATCTGGGCGGTCCGCCGGTCGACAACGTGGCGATCGACGAGGAGGGCGAGCGGACCCTGATGCGGCTGGCGGGATTGGCGGGGCTACTGGGGATCGGCCTGGCGTATTGGTCGCTCCGCAGCGTGCGCATGACGATGATCGTATTCTTGTGCGGCATCATTAGCGCGGCGCTGTCGCTGGCGGCGGTGCCGCTGACCGGGCAGCGGATGGACGCCATCCTGATGTCGATGCCGGCGCTGATTTACGTGCTGGCGGTGTCGGGCTCGATTCACATCATCAACTACTACCGGCAAGCGGCGGTGGAGGGAGGCGGGATTGAACACGCGGCCGAGCATGCCATCATCCACGCGTGGCGGCCCGCCCTGCTGACCTCGGTAACGACGTCGATCGGGCTGGCGTCGCTGCTGACTAGCGACATCATTCCGATTGCGAAGTTCGGCGGCTATTCGGCGCTGGGCGTGGTCACAATGCTGGCCGTGCTGTTCGGCGTGTTGCCGGCCGCCATGAAGCGGTGGCCGTGGATACCGCCGGAACTGCGGTTCGAGCACGGCCACGGCGAGGTGAAGCGTAGTGCGGACGGCTCGACATTCGGGGCGATCGGTTGGACGCGGTGGGGCAATTTTATTCGCAGGCATCATGCGGCCGTGCTGGCCATTTGCATGGCGGCGATCGCCGGGCTGTGCCTGGGCTTGCCGCGGGTGACCACTTCCATCGACTTGCTGAAGCTGTTCAGCGAGGATGCGCGGCTGCTGGCGGATTATCGCTGGTTTGAAGACAACCTGGGGCGCATCGTGCCGATGGAATTGGTAGTCCGCTTCGCCCCCGAGTCGCAGCGCGAAACGGCGCCGCCGGGGCGGGCGCCGGGGCAGCTCGTGGATCGCCACACGTTCTTTGAACGGATGAAGTTCGTCGAGCGCATTCAGCACAGCATCGACCGAGAGTTGGGGCCAAAGGGGCAAGACCTAGTCGGCGCCACGATGAGCGTGTCGACGTTCGCGCCGGAGTTAGGCGGCGGCGAGACGGGGCTTCAGGCGTCGACCTATCGAGAACGAGCGAACGAGCAGCTCCTGGCGTCGAAGTTGGCTTTTGAGCGATCGGGTTATTTGCGCATCGACGGCAACGACGCGGGCCGCCGCGCCGGCGAGGAGTTGTGGCGAATCAGCGTGCGGGTGGCGGCCTTCCACGGCATGGACCACGGCGAACTGGTAAGCCGCGTGCGGCAGGCGGTGCAGCCGGTG
>JBGSYU010000328.1:0-2518 GCA_041750715.1 Lacipirellula sp. | reverse complement strand
CGGTTCGCGGATGTTTTTTCTGACCGATCTCGACGCGGCGACTAAGCGCGTGGTCGAGATGGACGTCGAGCGCCCGGGCCGAAAACACGCCGAAGAGATTGTCGGCGCCGTGAAAGACACGCTAGCCAACGCGAGCCTCATGGACGGCAAGCTTATCCTTCAATATCTGAAGGACGTAACCGCCCGCGTCGAGATCTTTACCCCCGAGGGCGATCCGCTCGGCGACCTCGAACTCCCCGGCGTCGGCACAGCCGACGGCTTCGGCGGCAAGCAGTTCGACAAGGAAACATTCTTTACGTTCACCAGCTACACCACGCCGCCGTCGATTTATCGCTACGACCTGACGACGGCCAAGACCGATCGGATTCGCGCGCCGAAGATCGCCTTCGACCCAGAGCTGTACGAAACCAAGCAAGTCTTTAGCACGAGCAAGGACGGAACTCGCATTCCGATGATTATCGCCCATCGCCGCGGCTTGCAACTTGACGGCACGAATCCCACGTTGCTCTACGCCTACGGGGGCTTTAGCATCTCGCTTACGCCGTTTTTCTCCGTGGAATACGCCGCGTGGATGGACATGGGCGGCGTCGTGGCGGTCGCGAACCTGCGCGGCGGCGGCGAGTACGGCGAGGATTGGCACCAGGCGGGCAAGCAAGCCAAGAAGCAAAACGTGTTCGATGACTTCATCGCCGCGGCCCAGTGGCTGATCGCCGAAGGCTATACGTCCCCGGAAAAGCTGGCGATCAGCGGCGGCAGCAATGGCGGACTCCTCGTGGGCGCCGTCGAAACGCAGCGCCCCGATCTGTTCGGCGCCTGCCTCCCGGCAGTCGGCGTGATGGACATGCTCCGCTACCACCAGTTCACCGCCGGCCATTTCTGGCGCGACGAGTACGGCACGGTGGACGACGCCGAGCAGTGCAAGGCCCTCGCCGCGTATTCGCCGTACCACAACATTAAACCTGGGACGACGTACCCGGCGACGCTCATCACGACGGCCGACACCGACGACCGCGTGGTGCCGTTGCACAGTTTCAAATATGCGGCGGCGCTGCAGCACGCCCAGGCGGGCGAGGCGCCGGTGCTGATTCGCATCGAAACGCGCTCCGGACACGGCGCCGGCACGCCGATCACCAAGCGGATCGACCAAGCCGCCGACCGCTGGGCGTTCTTATGGAAAGCGCTCGGCATGAGCGACGCAAAGTAGTCGGGAATAGCCCCGACCAAGCTTGGTCGGGGCTAGCGGCGCGTTAGAGCGCCGGCGTCGCAATCGTCCGCAACTCCCGCGGCAATGGAAATGACACGTTCTCCTCCCGCAGCGAACGCGCTTCCACCGTCGCGTCGAAATTCTCGCGAAGATAGTCGAGCACGTTCTCCACGACGATTTCCGGAGCGCTCGCGCCCGCGGTGACCAACACCACGTCCACGCCCGCGAACCACGCGGGGTCGATGCTCTCCGGGCCGTCGATGAGATGCGCCGGCACGCCGGACTCCGCAGAAAGCTCGGCCAGTCGTTGGCTGTTCGAGCTATTCTGACTGCCCAGCACCAGCGTCAATTGGGCGTCGGGCGCCAATTTCCCGACGGCTTCCTGGCGGTTCTGCGTTGCATAGCAAATGTCGTCTTTGGGCGGCGCAGCGATGTGCGGAAAGCGGGCCTTCAGCCGGTCGATGATCCGGTTCGCATCGTCCACGCTGAGCGTCGTTTGCGTGAGATACGCGATTCTTCTTTCGTCGGCCACCCGCAGCCGGTCGACGTCCTCGGGGGATTCGACCAAGAGAATCGCCTCGGGCGCCTCGCCCATCGTGCCGATCACCTCATCGTGGCCTTCGTGGCCGATGAGCAGGATCGTATAGCCCTGGCTGGCGTAGCGAATCGCCTCGATGTGAACCTTGGTCACCAACGGGCATGTGGCGTCGATGGCCCGCAGCCGCCGCTCGCGGGCCACGCGACGAATCTCCGGCGACACGCCGTGGGCGGAGAAGAGCAACGTCGAACCCGGCGGAACTTCTTCAAGCGAGTCGACGAACGTTACGCCTTGCGACTTGAAGTGGTCGACGACGTATTTGTTGTGAACGATCTCGTGATAGACGTAGATCGGCGGCGGCAGCGTCTTGAGCGCCAGCTCCAGCGCCTCGATCGCCATGTTCACGCCGGCGCAGAATCCCCGCGGGCTGGCAAGAATGACCTTCATAAAAGTCATGATACCTGCCGCGCGAGAGGGCGGACAGGTCGCGGCATTTCGCCCCCGGTCACTGACCGGGGGCTAAGTGTCTACCGTGGCCGGCGCGAGGCGCGGCGGGACTCGCCGAAGTTCAGCCGCGGGTGTTGTCGACGCTCGGCAAACCTCTGCTCCAGATCGTGCAGGCGGGCGACCATTTCGATCGTAAACTTGGCCAGGGCCCGGGCGTCGATCGGCACGTCTGGCAAACCGGAATAGGCTTTGGCCGGGATGGGTATTTGGTCAGACATCGCTCGCCCCCTCTCAATTCCGTCAGCCGCGTTTGGCGCCTGTTCCTTGAA
>JBGSYU010000327.1:0-2163 GCA_041750715.1 Lacipirellula sp. | reverse complement strand
CTCGGCAAGTTCCACTTCCACCTCCATGAATTGTTGCAATGAGGAAGATCTCACGCAAAGGCGCAAAGGCGCAAAGGAAAGCCAATGCAAATGACGAAGCACGAATGACGAATGACGAATGTCAGAGAAGCATGTTTTTCGTCATTCGTCATTCGTCATTCGTCATTGCTCTCTTCTTCCTTTGCACCGTTGCGCCTTTGCGTGAGACCCTTCAGAGCTTCGGCCAGGAGCCGATGTCGCTCGACGGCGTCGATGGCCGGCCGCTCGCCGTCGACCATTTTCAACCTAAGTCGATGCTCGAGCTCCCCGAGCATCGCCCTCTGCGTGCAAAGTTCCCCGTCGTCGACGTTCATGTCCACATGCGGCGCAAGCTTCGTCAGTCGCCCGAGTCGCTCGACGAATTCGTCCGCCTGATGGACAACCAAAACATCGCCGTGTGCGTCAGCCTCGACGGCGAGCTGGGCGAATCGTTCGACGAGCACAAAAAGTTTCTCTGGACGAAGTACCGCGACCGCTTCGCGATCTTCGCCAACATCGACTGGCAAGGCGACGGCAAGAGCAACGACCCCGCCACGTGGGATTGCCATCGCGCAGACTTTGGCCGCCGCATGGCCGCCGCGCTGGACGACGCCAAACAGCGCGGCGCCTCGGGGCTGAAAATCTTCAAGGATCTCGGCCTCGTTTACAAGAATCCGGATGGTTCGCTCATCGCGGTCGACGACCGCCGCTGGGACCCCATCTGGGAGGCGTGCGGGCGGCTCGGCCTCCCGGTGCTCATCCACACCGCCGACCCGGCCGCCTTCTTTGAACCTGTCGACCGCTTCAACGAACGCTGGGAAGAACTGAACCGAAAACCCGAGTGGTGCTGCCGCGGCCCCGAGTTTCCGACCCAGGACGAGCTGCTCGCCCAACTTATACGGGTAGTCGAGCGCCACCCCAAGACGGCGTTCATCGGCGCCCATGTGGGGAACAACGCCGAGAACCTCGGCGAAGTCGGCCAGTGGCTCGAAAAGTACCCGAACTTCAACGTCGAAATCGCCGCCCGCATCGCCGAACTTGGCCGTCAGCCGTACACGGCCCGCGATTTTTTTCTGAAATACCAAGACCGAATCCTCTTCGGCACCGACGGCCCCCGCGAGGCCAGCCGGCTCGCCCCCCACTGGCGGATGCTCGAAACCCGCGATGAGTATTTCCCCTACGCCGACGACCAATACCCCCCGCAAGGGCTGTGGAACATTTACGGTCTCGATTTGCCGGATGAAGTTTTGAGGAAGGTGGATCGCGAAAACGCGGCCCGAATCATCCCGGGGGTAAGGGAACGGCTAGAGCGGTTGGATGCCGCGGGCCAATAGCCCGGCCAACTTCATGCGTCGTCATTCTGAGGTACGCCGAAGAATCTGGCGCCTGGTACATGCGCCAGACCCTTCGGAGTACCTCAGGGTGACCGCTACAGTCTGCTGGCTTTACTCACCCTGTTGCGTGCCCCAGTTGCGTAGGGTTACACTCACCCAGTCTGGCGCGGCCCATCGTCGGGCCGTTTTCTTTTCCCGTGGACCGTATTTGTATGACCGCCGAACACGACTCGACGGAGTCGCCACCGCAACTCGCTCCGTCCCCCGCCGACTCGCTCGAACAAGAAACCACTGCGAGCGAACAGGCGCCTCCGCCTGCCGCCGCTAGCGGCTTAGCGCCCAGCGAAACTGCGCCCCCCACCGCGCGCCCCAGCGAGCGCATCCAGATCGGCTCCCAGCGCGAAAGCGAAACGGTCGCCGATGCGCCCAAGCCAAACCCCGTCACTCCCGGACCGGCCAACCCCGATCGCGTCCCCGAGCAGAAGCGCAAGAGCTACCCGCCCCCCAACATCCGCGCCCGCCTCTCCCCGGAGCTTGAGCAAGAACTGGAGGCCGCACTCGCCGGCGGTTCAGTCGATCAGCTCATGGAGAGCTCGACCGATGCGACGACCACCGCCGAGCTTCCGTCTGAAACGCGCGTGACCGCTATCGTGGTGAGCCTGCACGAAGAGGACGTGTTCTTCGATCTGGGTGGCGGCCGCAATCAGGGCGTCGCGCAGCTCAAGCAATTCGAGACGCGCCCCGAGGTCGGCGCGCAGCTCGACATGATGATCGTCCGCTACGATGCGGAGCAAGGCATCTACGAAATCTC
>JBGSYU010000326.1:0-3735 GCA_041750715.1 Lacipirellula sp. | reverse complement strand
CCGACGAGTTCCGAGAAACCAAGGTTTGCCGAAACACACACCTTGCGGCTGCGGCGCGGATGTCGGGGCAACCTCCACCGAACGATAATCGCGTAAGGTGCCAGTCCGCCTCGTAATTTGGGGCCTCAGCGCACGATTGCTGCGCCGCCAAGGATCTGCAAGCGAAAGTCTCAGCCATGCAGAAAGACGGCATCGACGTGAGGGCCTACATTTTTTGCGCGGATTTCTACTGCGTGACCGACTCGCTTCGTCCGTTTGGCATCGACGTGTCGCCAATGGGGAAGCCGCTCAGCAACATGTTGCATAACGACTGGAAAGTGGCGACATTCTAGGCACAGGAAGTGCCGGTTTGCATGACGCGTACGTCGCACGACTCACGTCTTAAGTAACGGTCAGCCTTCAAATGCTCAATGTACTTCAAACGGAAGCCGGAATTCGACTCGCCTGCTTCGTCGGCGTATTCGCGGCGATGGCCGTGTGGGAACTGCTCGCTCCGCGCCGCGAACTGGCCACCAAGAAGCCATGGCGTTGGGCAAATAATCTGGGGCTCGTTTTTCTGAACAGCCTGCTGCTGCGGGTGATTGCTCCGATTGGGGCGGTCGGCGTGGCCCTGCTCGCCGAAAGGGCGGGATGCGGACTATTCAATGTAGTATCTGCACCTCCTTGGATAGCCGTCACGTCTTCGGTCGTGCTTCTGGATTTTGCGATCTTTCTGCAGCATGTGATGTTTCACGCAGTGACGCTCTTTTGGCAGCTGCACATGGTCCATCATGCCGATCTAGACATCGACGTGACAACCGGCGTTCGTTTCCACACAGTGGAGATCCTACTTTCGTTCGGCATCAAGACGGGCGTAGTTCTGCTATTAGGCCCGCCGGCTGTGGCGGTGCTCATCTTTGAGGTCTTGCTCAATGCGACGTCGATGTTCAACCACAGTAACGTCCGCATGCCCCTTGGGGTTGATCGCGTGCTGCGGTGGCTGGTCGTCACGCCTGATATGCATCGCGTGCATCACTCATGGCATCGCCAGGAGACGAACAGCAATTTCGGATTTAATCTACCATGGTGGGATCGCCTTTTTGGCACCTACCAAGACCAGCCCGCGGACGGGCATGACGGCATGACGATCGGGCTTCACGAAGTTCGGGATGAACGTCGCTCGGCTCGGCTCCCCTGGATGCTGTGGCTGCCGTTTCTCCGAAATATCTGCGGGGCTTCTGGCAGGCGGGGTCATTCGCCAGCCTCGGGGCCGGAGTCCGATGCCGCCAAGGTGGGCGAGAAGCCCTAGCCGTGCTGGCGCCAGAGTCTTGGCGGGCACACACGTCCAACTTCGCAAGATGCGGCCGCGGGTTGGCAAGTGTGCTCAATCATACAGACTTAGTCCGGTCGCGAAGCTGATACTACCTGGGCGAGCAGCACTGCGCCACCCTCGTGCGGGCCGACGAAAGGCATCCCCCCATTTATTGTGGAGTCTCAGCATGCGATTCGGTCGTTGGAAACTACTGACTCTTGGCTTCGCAATCATCCTGGCCGGTGCCGGATTTGCGGCCCGTCACTGTTGCGCGGCGACGGTCAACGTCGGTCGAAATGTGCCGGCGGCGCAGCGGGTGCCGCTGGAGCGCATCGACCACGCGGCCTGGAACGCGCTGCTGAAAAAATATGTCGACGCCCAGGGAATAGTGAATTACGCCGCCTGGAAGGCGTCGGACGCCGACACGAAGGCCCTCGACGCATATCTCAGCGAATTGTCCGCCGCGTCGTTTTCAACCGAGACTCCGCCAAAGGCGAAGTTGGCGTTTTGGATCAACGCCTACAATGCGACCACGGTGAAAGGCATACTTCGCGAGTATCCGACCACCAGCATTCGAAATCATACTGCCAAGGTCTTCGGGTACAACATTTGGAAGGATTTGCAGATAACCATTGCTGACAGGACCTATTCGCTCGAACAGATCGAGCACGAGGTGCTTCGCAAAATGGGCGAGCCGCGAATTCATTTTGCCATTGTGTGCGCGTCGATTGGCTGCCCGCCTCTGCGCAGTGAGGCGTACACGGCCGAAAAGTTGGACGGGCAGCTTACCGACAACGGCCGCAAGTTTTTCGCGCAGCGGAGCAAGTTCCAATTCGATACACAAAAAAAGACAGTTGGCCTGTCGCCCATCCTTAGTTGGTTTGCCGAGGATTTTGGCGACACCCAGGCCAAGCAATTGCAACGGATCGCTGCGTATCTGCCCGGAGATGAGGCGCAGCGGCTTGCTGAGAGCGGCGCGGCGAGCGTTTCCTATCTCGATTATGACTGGAACCTCAACGACCAATCCTCGGTTGGTCAAAGTCAGACGCGTTAGAATTACCTAGGCCGCACGCGCATAGACATGCGCCGCGCGTAGCAAATGCCTCACGATATTCACGGGCCGATTGACGAAGAGTAGAGTCGACTATGTCTCATGACGACGGGAACACGGAACAGCCCGGCCATCACGGATTGCGGAAGCGAGTAGGACCGCTGGCGGCCGTGGCGGCGATCATCGTTGTTGGCGTCGTGGCCCTCAAAGACGTCATTACGCTCGCTAATCTGGCGTCCCAAGAGTCGCAGTTGCGCGACATGCTGCAAGCGCATCCCATTTTGGCGTTCGCCGCAGCATTCGGGATTTACGTGGTCGTCGCAGGGCTCTCGTTGCCGGGCGCGACCGTGCTCACGCTTTCCTACGGGTGGCTGTTCGGCTTCACCCGCGCTCTGGTCCTGGTGAGCTTCGCATCGACGGCCGGAGCCACGCTGGCGTTTTTACTGAGTCGGTACCTGTTTCGCGACTCCGTGCAGCGGCGATTTGGCGACCGGCTCGCGCGATTCAATGAATCTCTCGCCCGCGACGGGGCCTACTTTCTCTTCTCACTTCGTCTCATTCCCGTAGTGCCGTTTTTCGTGATCAATGCTGTGATGGGTCTGACGCCGCTGCGCACGACAACGTTCTGGTGGGCCAGCCAGCTCGGCATGCTCCCGGGCACGGCGGTTTATGTGTATGCCGGGTCCAGTGTTCCCTCGCTCCAACGACTCGCTGACGACGGAATCTCCACCGTGTTTTCCGGGCAACAACTGGCGCAATTGCTGTCGGCGTTCGCGCTCTTGGGCGTTTTTCCGCTGTTGGTTCGCTGGGGACTTCGGCGATTTGGCGCCAAGTCGCAGGAAGCGACGAAAGAGTACGATGCCCATGCAAGTTGAAGCCCGGGAATTAACCCTCAACCAGGATATGGATGAGCTGCCGTCGCTGGCTCCCAGAGATGAGTTCAATCAGCGGTTGGAGTCGAACGTCCACCCGCCGCATTGGCAGAATCCTACGCCCTCTGGCCGGTACAACTTGGTTGTGATCGGCGGCGGTACGGCTGGACTTGTCGCGGCGGCCGGGGCGGCTGGCCTGGGCGCCAAGGTGGCGCTCATTGAGCGTGGATTGCTCGGGGGCGACTGTCTCAACGTCGGTTGCGTCCCTTCAAAGGCCGTCATTGCCGCAGCGCGGGCGGCGGCGTCACTTCGCCGCGGGAAGGACTTTGGCGTGACCGTGCCCGCGGATGTCGAGGTGGATTTTGCCGCGGCGATGCAGCGCATGCGTCGCCTGCGGTCCGAGATTAGCAGGCACGACTCGGCGCAGCGGTTTCAGCAGCTCGGGGTCGACGTCTACTTTGGTCAGGGTGCGTTCGTTGACGCCCAAACGCTCGACGTGGAGGGGGCAAAGCTCACATTCA
>JBGSYU010000325.1:0-13803 GCA_041750715.1 Lacipirellula sp. | reverse complement strand
GCCGGCTAGATTCCTCTCCAGTACCTCGGAAAAACAGGCTGGCGAGCCCGGCAAACGATACCACTACACCGCCGCGAATACTGCCTGGCCGAGCGCGATACCGCCGTCGTTAACCGGCACGCGCTCATTGGTGAAAACTCGAACGCCGCGCATGTCCTCAGTCTCGTTGAAGACTGCGTGTAGCAGCAATTC
Organism: Lacipirellula sp.; assembly: GCA_041750715.1. Classification (GTDB taxonomy): domain Bacteria; phylum Planctomycetota; class Planctomycetia; order Pirellulales; family Lacipirellulaceae; genus Lacipirellula. The sequence goes on along the minus strand of JBGSYU010000325.1, from coordinate 13,611 downwards.
GTTCTGAAAGACTCCACCTGAGAGTGCAACGGCGCTAACGTCGTTTTGGCGGCAGAGCCGTTTTATTTGTCGGGCTACGCCTTCGGCTAATGCCGCGTGGAATGCTGCGGCGATCTCGCGAGGATCGCGGCCGGCAAGGCGATCGTCGACGATGGCCTGCATGAGAGGGCGATGGTCGAGCTCGGCGAACGGGTACGGCGACTGCGGCCAACGTGCATGCGCCTGGTCTTCCAGCCACATCGCGGCTTGTCCCTCGAACGTCGATTCGCGCGTAAAGCCCAAGATAGCCGCAACCGCGTCGAACAAACGCCCTGCCGATGTGGAGACAAACGAGCGGACGTCTTTTGCAAGGAGATCCCGAGCGGCGAAGAAGCGCGGTGGAAAATAAAAGGGCGGTTGGTTCATGTCCGGAAGGCCGGCCATCTCATGCAGAAACCCGGCGGCGGCTTGAACGGGGAAACGGGCCGCAGCGTCTCCTCCCGGCATCCTGACGGGGCGTAAGCTTGCCGAGCGCTCGAAGCCGCCGCGAACGCTGCCCACAAAGAACTCGCCGCCCCAGATCGTCCCGTCGATTCCGTAGCCGGTTCCATCCAAGGACACGCCAACCACTCGCTCGTCCAGCAGACCGTGCTCCGCCAGCACGCTAGCGATGTGCGCATGATGATGTTGGACGGCGATCGTACGGCGGGCCGGCAAAGCTAGCGCGTATCGCGTGGATCGGAACTCTGGATGGAGGTCGTGGACGACGGTGAGATGCTCGGGGTCGATGTCGTACATCGCCAGCAAATCGCGCACGGCTTCCCCGAAGGCCTCATCTGTTTCGGCGTCCCCGAGGTCTCCGATGTGCTGGCTCATGAACACTTCGCCGTCGACCGCCAGGGCGACGGCGTTTTTCAGATCGCTGCCGACGGCGAAAATGGGTCCGCCAGTCGGCAATCGAGCGACCGGCGCCGGCGCGTAGCCGCGGGCGCGGCGGATCATAAACGGCTTGCCTTTTCGCACCGCGACCACGGAATCGTCCATGCGACGGGCGATCGGCCGTTCGCCCGTTAAGAACGCATCGGCGATGCCCGCAAGCTGGGCTTTCGCCGCATCATCCCGAAAAGCGATCGGCTCACTCGAACGATTAGCGCTGGTCAGCACCAGCGGGCTCGGCGCGCCGTGCGCGAAGAGCAAATAATGGAGCGGCGTATAAGGGAGCACCACGCCCAGCGCGGCGTTATCGGGCGCGACTCCCGGCAGGGCGACCTTGGCGGGCGCCAGGACGATGGGCCGCGCCGATTCGAGCAGCAATGGCTCGTGAGCCTCGCTCAATTCGACGATCGAACGCGCTTGCTCCAGGGTTGCTACCATGAGCGCAAACGGCTTCTCCTTGCGGAACTTGCGAGTTCGTAAGGCTTCGACTGCGGCCGCATTGCGGGCGTCGCAAGCGAGGTGGTAACCTCCGATCCCCTTCACCGCGACAATCGCGCCCTCGCAGAGCAGTTCCGCCGCACGGCGAATCGCGTTTTCGGCGGTTTCAATACGCTCGTCGCCATGCGTCAGATTGTAATTCGGTCCGCAACGCCCGCAGGCGATGGGCTGCGCATGATAACGCCGGTCGAGCGGGTTCTCGAACTCGGCTCGGCACTGGTCGCACAATGGCCACGCGCCCATCGTCGTATTCGCGCGGTCGTAGGGCAGACGCACCACAATCGAGAAGCGGGGGCCGCAATTCGTGCAGTTGATGTAAGGGTACTGGTGTCGGCGATCGCCCGAATCCTGCACCTCGCGAAGGCAATCGGCGCAAACCGCCAGATCGGGTGAGATGAGCGCCGTCGGCGTTTCGTCGCGGTGACTCGCTCGAATCTGAAAGCTGGCGGCGCCTTCAGGCGTGACGCGGCTGACGTCGAAATGCGAGATCCGAGCCGCCGCGGGCGGTTCGGACTGCAACTCGTCGAGAAAAGCGGCGATCCGTTCGGCTGCGCCTTCCGCATGGACTTCCACCCCCGCGGCGCCGTTGAGCACCCAACCGCAAACGCCGTGACGAGTCGCCGCACGAAACACGAATGGCCGGAATCCGACTCCCTGGACGATGCCGCGAATGAGAACTCGCCGAGCTTCGTGTTGGTCGTTCTGCATGGCGGCAATCATGCGGCCAATGTGGCCAGCGCTAAGCGTAACACATGGTAGATCGACGCCTGAACTTCCTGGATGCGAGGTATGTAGTCGGAGCGAACGACCAGGACGTGATCCGCCAGATTCTCGCGCGCGACGTCGCCGCCGTCGTAGCCCAGTAGCGCCAGGGTCAACAGGCCGCGTTTTCGGGCCTCGCCCAGCGCCGCGACGATGTTCTTCGACTTGCCGCTGGTGGAAATGGCGACGACGACGTCGCCCGGGCGCCCATTGGCGATCAGTTGCCGCAGGAAGACCAGTTCCACGCCGACGTCGTTGGCGATCGCGCTCACGTTCGCGGGTTCCATGCATAACGAGATCGCCGGGATCGGCCGCATGCCCCCCGGCGGATCGACGCAATCGAGCACGAGATCGTTCGCGTCGGTCGCCGATCCGCCGTTGCCCAGCGCCAGCAGCGCGCCCCCGGCGGCGACACGTTCGCCGACGGCCATTGCCGCGTCGACGAGGCGCTGCGACTGCTCGTTTAGGAAGGCCGTGCGCAGAAGCTCGTCGTCGGCCGCTTTCTGTCGGATGGAGGCGGCCACGTCGTCAAGCGTGTTGCTCGGCGTCTGGTCCCCCGCGCCTAGGAAAGGGTACAGAAACGCGGAGGCGCCCACGTCGTCTCCTCGCCCCGTTTGCTCGAAGAACACATGCACAGTTTCCCACAATGTGTGGTACATCACCTCCGTCAATTCCTGGTGGATAAACGGATCGCTCGTCGCGGCGGCGAGCGGGTAATCGCCGAGCCGGCCGGGCCACTCGCAGACGAGCGTTCCGCGCCGCCCGATGCGGTCGAGCAGGGCATGAAGCTCGGCGTCGCCTTCGGGCGGTCCGAAGCCCATAACGATGTCGTCGGGACCGGCTAGCACGTCGAGCATTTTTTCCGGCGTGGCCGACAGGTCGAGCGCCGGCAGCGCTCGCTTGCCGACGATCACCGGATGCACGAATTCGACCGAAACGTGCTGCGCATCGGTCAGATAGGGTCCGCTGCCAACGGCGAGCAATCGCCCGCCCCGCAGGAACCGCTTCGACATTTCCTGACACACCGCCGCCAGGGGACCGCTGTGGAGCGGAATGTAGGCGGCCGAAATCTCGTTCCGCAAGTGGAACTGCGACCGCACGAGCGCGGCGATTTCGCTGGCGGCGGACATGGTCGGTTCTCCGAGTCTATCCGGGTACTGGCGTTGACTTGAATCGTAAGTTTCCCGGTGGTTTATGCTGCCCTCAACGTGAGTGCATCATACGTTACCTCGACTGACATTCTTTATCGGAGACAACGATTCTGCAAACCAAACACCTGTCCGCTGCTCGAAAACAAGCAGCCGCGCCTTTCGCCGCTGGGGGCTACTCGCCACGGCCGCTAGAGCACGTTACTCGCCTGCGGGCCCAATGCCGACACGCAGGAAAACCGGGTAGTCCCTGAGCCTGGCACGGCCGGCGAGGCTTCTGTTGTTCATCTTGCCGATTCTGGCCAATCAGGACCGCGAACGAATCACGAACCTTGCTCGTTCCAGGGGCGTGCGACGCGATCCCCCAAGGTTGTCGTTCTCGTTCGTTGGATTGTCGTCGTTCCGGTTCGACGCGTGCAGGTTGTTGGAGGTGTCGTTCCACGAACTGCCGCGATATTTGGCCGAAGGCCATCGTCGTTTTTCGATTTGGCCGAAGGCCATGTTCACCGTAGCCTAGGGCAACGCCCTAGGTCGGCGTCGCCGGTTACCGGTTTGGCCGAAGGCCATACTCACCCGCGACCACCCGTCAGTCCCACACATATTGCTCGTCGTACGCCATGCCATAACGCTCCAAAAACGTGCGGAACTCTACCTGAAACGACTTCTCGCGGTGATGCTCGTCTTGATGGCGGACGTACGCTTCGGCATCGTCGCGATCGGCCGGCCCGACCGAGAACATCCCGTAGCCGCGTTGCCAATAGAAGTCCTTGTAGTTCGCGGCGAGGGTCTTGATGAATTTCGAGGATTCCCGTTTGGTCCGCTCGACGAATTCCACCGGCGCGTGCTTCTTCCCCATGTCGAACAGGATGTGGACGTGATCGGCCACGCCGCCCACGACGACCCAGGGAGAGTCCAGGTCGCGGATGACCGTGGCCAGATACCCATGGACGCGCGGACGAATCTCGTCGTCCAAGAAGGGTTGGCGGTTATTGGTGCTGAAAATCAAATGGGCGTAGAGCTTGGCGAGGGATTGCGGCATGGGTTTCTCCTAGCGCGTAGCGTCAGGATGTGGGTGAATATGGCCTTCGGCCAAACGTTGGTTATGCGGAATGGTTCCTAGGGCGTTGCCCTAGGCTACGGTGAGGGAAGGCCTTCGGCCAACGGTGAAACGGGGCGACCGGGCGCGCGCTATTCCTCCGTATGGCCAACGGCCATGCTCATCGTAGCCTGGGGCGCCGTCCCAGGTCTCGGTGTAATCTCCACCGGTTTGTTGGCTGAAGGCCAACGGCGCCGTTGAGAATGTGGGACTTGGGTGAACATGGCCTTCGGTCAAATGGGCGATTGCGCGGGCGTCTCCTAGGGCGTTGCCCTAGGCTACGGTGAAGGGAGGCCTTCGGCCAACGCGCCGAGCGTTAACGCGACGCGCGTCTTCTCCACCACATAACCGCTACCATTCCCAATATCCCTAAGCTCGTCGTAGCTGGCTCAGGGATGCTTGCGACGCGAATGCCAAAGTTGAGGAACTCGAACGACGGATCGGTGTCGCTCCGGTCCGAGATGGCTGCCCCCCCCCCAGGAGAACCGCGATATGATTTTCGGCTCGATTCTACGTTTAGCTTTCGGAATCGCTCGGGGAAGGCCGTTTCGGCGTGACCGGCCGCGGCCCGGCCGATACAATGCAAAGCGTCTCGGCGCCCCGCCGCATTTTGGCCCAATTTGCCAGGAGTCCGTGCCATGGACCAGCTTCCCAAGCAGATGTCGATCCGTAAGCAGGTTTCTCGCGCTCGGCGTCGCTTGTGGGTCGAGCTATTTCTGAATCGGCTCGTTCGCTGCTGGTTCGTAGCGCTGTTGGCGGCGGCGGCGGCCATCGCCGTTCCGAAGCTGGTCGCGATTGAGAATCTGCCCGTGCCGTGGACGGCGTGGTGGCTCGGCGGCGCCCTAGGCGCTGGGCTGTTGGTGGCGCTGGTCTGGACGTGGATTCGCGGCCGCAGCGAACTGGAAGCGGCCATGGAGATTGACCGTCGCTTCGATTTGAAAGAGCGCATTGCGAGCAGCCTGTCACTTTCGCCAGCCGAGGCGAGCACGCCGGCGGGAAGTGCGTTGATCAACAACGCGCTGCATTCCATCGGTCGTCTGGAAATCGACCAGCGTTTTCGCATTCGGCTTGGCCGCTCGGCGTGGCTGCCCTTGGGTCCGGCGCTGTTGGCGCTGCTGCTGGTCGGGTTCGTAGATAACAAAGAGGCGTTGAGCAGTTCCGACCCGAATGCCACGAAGCTTAGCAAGCAGGAGCTCAAGAACACCACGCAGTCCTTACGCAAGCCGCTGGTCGACCTCAAGAAAGAGGCGGCAAAGAAGGGTCTGAAGGAAGCGGAAGCGCTGTTGCTGGAAGTCGATAAGAAAGTGGAAAAGCTCGCCGAGAATCCGCTCAAGAAGCAACAAGCGCTGGTCAAGCTCAACGATCTCGCCAAGCAGCTCAACGAACGGCGCGAGAAGCTTGGCGGCGACAACGAGATGAAGAAGCAGCTCGCCGGCATGAAGGATTTCAACAAAGGCCCGGCCGACAAGATGGTCGACGCCATGAAGAACGGCCAGTGGGACAGGGCCAAGCAGGAGCTTGAGAACTTAAAGAAGCAGATTCAGGAAGGGAAGCTCGACGAGGCCGCGAAAAAGGATTTGATGAAGCAGATGGAGCAACTCAAGCAGAAGCTGGAGCAAGCGGCCGCCGAGCGCAAGCAGGCCATCGAGGACGTTAAGAAGCAGATCGAGCAGCAGAAGCAAAAGGGCAACCTCGCCGAAGCCGGCAAGCTGCAGCAGAAGCTCGACCAACTCCAAAAGCAGCAGAAGCAGTCGCAGAAACTGGGCCAGATGGCGCAGAAGTTAGCGGAAGCCCAACAGGCGATGCAGAAGGGCGACAAGCAAGCCGCCGCTCAGGCCATGCAGGAGATGATGCAACAGATGGAGGCGATGCAAAAGGAAATGACGGAAGGCGAGATGCTCGACGCCGCGATGGAGCAACTCGAAATGGCCAAGAACGCGATGGGCTGCCAAGAGTGCATGGGCGATGGCTGCAAAATGTGCCAGGGCAACATGGGCAATAAGTTCGGCAAAATTCCGGGCAGGGGCATGGGAGAGGGTCGCGGCGAGGGCGACCGGCCTGAGGAAGAGAACGACGTGAACTTCCGCGACTCGCAAGTGAAGCAGAATCCCCGCAAGGGCGCCGCCGTCATCGCCGGCGAGGCCGACGGTCCGAACATTCGCGGCAACGTGCGGCAAGAAATTGTGGATGAAATGGCCGCCCAGGGGAGCCAGCCGGCCGACCCGCTGGTGGTCGAGCAGCTTCCAAAAACGCAGCGCGAGAACGCTGAGGACTACTTCAATCGGCTTCGCGAAGGGGAGTAGCGAAGGGGAGTAACGATCTCGCGCAAGTCAGGCTTTTAGCCTGACTCTCTGCTGGTCGGTCAAGCCAATTCGGTTCTTCGGACCCATTTCGACGGCCCGTCAGCCTGGAAAGGCTGACCTACGGCCCGCGGGCATGCGATTTGCTTAATTGGGCTGCCTAGATAATTGGCGCAAGGCGTGCTTGGCAACTAGCATAGAGCTACGCAAGAAGGCGTGCATCCTATGCCCGTTTCGTTTGTCAGGAGCGCATTTGTGGATCGATGTTTGAGGCGGTTGCTGTTCGTTGGATTCGTTGTCGGCGGGCTGGCGCACATCGGTTTCGCGCAGACGCCAGCCAATCCGTCCTTGGTTCCGGCGGGCGATGCCGCTTCGCGCGTGACGGCTGAACTGGACCGACTCGATGCGTGGCTGGGCGATGGCCCCAATGGCGATCGCTGGCGGCAGTTTCTACGAACGGGCGAACTTCGCAACGAACTCAGCGGCGGCGCCAGCGCAAACACCGCGACGGCCGCCGCTGCGGTGCAGCGATTCTCCGCCAAGACGCCGGGGCTGAATCTCCCTCGATTCGTCGCCGTCCGCGACGCCCTTCGCCAATGGTCGACGGCACTGAACCCGCGAGATGCAGCAGACTTAGCCAAGCTCGCCCTCGCGGCCGGCGCCGACCATGTTCCATTCACCGACGCCCAACTGGCCGAGGCGCGCGGCGAGCTACGCACTCGCGCGACGGCTTTGGTGCAAGCGCTGGGCGCCCGCTCTACGCTCGCGAAAAACTGGCAGACGTTTTTGAAGTGGGAACAACTCGAACCCCACCTATCCGAGGACTTCGAAGTGACCCGTCGTTCGCTAAGGGAGCTCGACGAAGTGCTTCAACGAATGCACGCTAACGAACCGGGCCTCGAACTGCCGGTGTTCGCGAATCTCGCCAAGACGATCGCCCGGTATCGAGCCCTGGCAAGCTGGACTTCCGCCGCGAGATCGCGCGATTCACACGAAGCTTACGAAGGCCTGGTTAGCAATCTTAGCGCTGAGCTTGAGCGCCACCACGAACGACCCACCTCGGAGACCGCCTGGCAAATTGGCCGCGTGCTGGGCGTCATCGACGGCCTCGGTCAGTCGCCCCAATTCGTCGAAGCCGTGCGCCGGCGATTCGCGAGGCCCAACATCGAAGCGGTCGTCTCCGCGAACTTTATTGAACGGGCGCCCGAGCAGCGTCCCGATGTGGTACGCCCCGTGCGCGACTGTATTTTGGGAACCACGATCGTCGGCACGGCGAATACGTCGACTGAAGTCGAGTACAAGCTCGGCGCCTCGCAAGATTCCGTCGCGCTGGCCATCCACCTCACCGGCGCCGCCGACTCGAGCAATAACGGGTACAACGGACCCGTGAAGATAAAGACGCGAGGTCGAACCACCTACGCCGCTTCCTCGCAGCTTTATTTGAACGACGACCAATTCATGGCCGCGCCGGTGGTGGCGTCGGCCGACACGCACACGCGGATTCAGTCCATCAGAAAAACGGGCGGGAAGTTCGGCGCCAAGTTGATTCAGAAGATCGCTTGGAAACGCGCCGGCCAGCAGAAGGGGCAGGCCGAGCGGATTTCATCGCGACACACGGAAGAGCGCGTGATACGAGAATTCACGGACACGGTCTCGCGGGATTTAGCCAAAGTACGCCAACGATACGAGCAGGAAGTCCAGGCGCCGTTCGTTCGCCGCGGCATTGTCCCCGAACACCTCGTGATGCGTTCTGAGTCGACGGCGGCATTTATCGAGACGATCATCGCCGCTCGCAACCAATTGGGCGCCGATCGTTCGCCGCCGACCCCCGACAAGGGCAACGATTTGCTGCTGCAAGTTCACGAATCCGCGGTGAATAATTTTCTGGTGCTCGCCTTGTCTTCGGCCCGCATCTCGCAGGAGACCGCCGAAATCGCGCCGGCCTTGCAGGGAAACGTCCCAAACTGGATCAAGGCCATGTCGCTCACCAAACCCAAACTGGCCGCCGCGGCGGCGACCGGCGCCGACATCGTCAAAGGAGCGCAGGAAGCGATCGAAGAAGTGATCGAGGGGCAAGCCGACGATCGACCCGCAGGCGCTGCAACGGCCCCGCCGTTCAAGCCCTACTCGATCACGCTGAATGCCGAGGCGCCGGTCGGAATTCGCTTCCTGGACGGCAAAGTCGTCGTCCGCGTCCGAGCTTCCCGCCTCGCCAGCGACGACGCCGAATACTTCAATTGGGACTTCATCGTGTCCTACCAGATTGTCCTCGAGGATAACGAAATCGTCCTGCGGCGCGTTGGCGACATTGAAGTATTCCCTACCGGATTCGACCCGGCCTGGGACACGCAGCTTACGGCGAAGCAATCCGGATTTCGCAGCACGCTCGCCAAGAACATGAATGCGCGGGCTCGCACCGGAGAAGGATTTCCCACGGAGATTCCGATTCACCCCGTCTACACCACGAAATTCGGCACGTTGCTGCTCAACGAATTGCGGACCGAAGCTGGTTGGCTGACGCTCGGCTGGGTGCTGGGTCCGAATGCTGGATGACAGGTCCGAGCACGGGATGACAGTTGCGGCAGGCGCGGCCATAATCTCTTTATGGACGTACATCAACCGCCGGAGCCGAGCGTCGACATTGCGTTCGATTGCTTGCCGCTGCGTACGGTGGGCCGGCTCGATGCTCCGCTCGATGCGTCCGATCCGATGCGGCGGCGCGGCGAACGCATGAAGGCTGCCATCGAGGCGCTGGGGCTGGAGCGGAGCTACTTCCTCGATAACGCCCGCTGCGTGTTTCGCTTCGCCAACAGCGACGTCGACGGCGTTTGCCGGTTCGACTTCGACGGCGCCGTGCTAACCGACGCCGGCGACCGAAAGTGCGAGCGCACCATGCTCGACGTGCGTTTGGTCAGCGAGACTTGCGGCGGCGTGCCGCGCGAAGTCGAGACCTGGCTCGCCGACCGCGTGCGACAGGCCGTGGCCATTGAATTCGATCGCTTCATCGCGGCCGGGCAACTCGCGGCCTCTTCGGGCAAATCTGGCGATCCAAGCAGCCTTGGCGAGATCAGTGGACTGGGCGGCATGGATGTCTGACAGCAGCGCAGCTAGCTGAAGCGGAAGTTAAGTCATTCTGAGCGGAGCGAAGAATCTAGAACCCCGCCAGATCCTTCGCTCCGCTCAGGATGACGGTTGCTACCGCCAACTGGCTCCGGCCTCCGCGAAATGTCAAAGTTTGCCGGTTAGGCCGACGATAACAATTGTGCTGACGAGTCTGCCAGCCTGCGCGCTCGTTGCCATCCAGCGTGCGGTGCTAGCAGAGCCGAGTCCCCAAGGACGGGCAACGCGCCGTGAGGCGTGCCATCAGAGCCAGGAAGACAGCACGATGAACCGGCAATTTCGCTCCGCCACGTCCCTCGGATTGTGCGTGCTGACGCTCGTCAGCGGCTGCACGCCGACGCAGCCGTTTTACTTCAAGGAAGACGGCGATCTCTCGCACTACATGGACGTGGCCACCGACGTCGAATATCCCGACGTCAACACGCCCGCCATCGACGACGTCCAATCAGCCCAAGCTCCCTTGACGCTGGCCAACGCGGCGAACTTCCAGATGTGGGACCTCTCCTTGGAAGAGGTCACGCAAATCACGCTCAAAAACAGCCAGGTCATTCGGCAGCTAGGCGGCCGAATCTCCGACGGCGGACAGAACATCTCGACGACGGCGCCGGAAACGCTCACGCTGGGAGCGCCCAACGCGACCACGACCTTCGATCCGGCCCTCGTTGAGAGCGGCTACGGCGGCAATACGGGCAGCCAATTCAGCGGCACCGGCGTCGAGGCGGCCCTTGCTGAGTTCGACGCGCAGCTCGACTCGAGCCTGACTTGGCAGAACAACGATCGGCCGCAGAATTTCGGCCTCGCCTCCGCTCCCAACTTCTTCAATCCTTTGTTCCGCCAGGATATCGGGCGCTTTTCCAGCGGCATCACCAAGACGGCGGCCGACGGCACCACGTTTGACGCTCGCGCCAACACCAATTACGACCAGAACAACAACGGCAGCCGCACGCAGGCGAGCGACTGGTTTCAGAACTTTGAGCTGGGCTTTTCGCGGCCGTTCTTGCAGGGCGGCGGCACGCAGTACAACCGCATCGCCGGCCCGCGCAGCTTTCAGGAGGCGTCGGGCGGATTCGCCGATCAGTTCGACGGCGTGCTCATCGCCCGCATCCGCACCGACATCACCCTGACCGATTTCGAAGCCGGTGTGCGCAATCTGATGCGCGACGTCGAAGACGCGTATTGGGAACTGTACTTCACCTATCGAGACTTGGAAGCCCGAAGGATCGGCGAGGCCAGCGCGCTTGAGACTTGGCGGCGCATCAAGGCCAAAGAACGCGTCGGCGGCGAAGGCGGCGAAGCGAACACGGAAGCCCAGGCCCGATCGCAATACTACTTGTTTCGCGCGCAAGTCCAAACTGCCCAGACCACTTTGTTCCGAGTGGAAAACCGGCTGCGATATCTGATGGGTTTGGCGGTGTCCGACGGCCGTCTGATTCGCCCCTCGGACGAGCCGACGACGGCGCAGGTCCACTTCGATTGGCCGACCGCTCATGCCGAAGCGCTCACTCGCCGGGTGGAACTCCGCCGCCAAAAGTGGACCATCAAGCGGCGCGAACTCGAGCTCATCGCGGCGAAAAACCAACTGCTTCCACGCCTGGACGCCGTGGGCCGGTACCGCTGGCTCGGCGCCGGCGACGACCTGATTAGCTCGCAACGCAACGGCATTCCGCCGTTCCTGGACGATTCGACGGCGTTTGAATCGCTCACCAGCGGCGACTTCCAGGAGTGGGAAATCGGCTTTCAATTCGCGATGCCGCTGGGCATGCGGCGCGGAATGGCTGCGGTACGGCACCAGCAGTTGCTCCTGGCCCGCGAACGCGCCGTCATGCAGGACCTGGAACTCGAAGTCTCCCATCAACTCGGCGATGCCGTCCGGGACGTCGACCTCAACTACGGCGTCGCGCAGTCGAATTTCAACCGTCGAGCCGCCGCCGAAGACGAAGTCGAGGCCGTTGCGGCGATCTTCGACGCCGGCCGCGCCACGCTCGACTTGCTGCTCGACGCCCAACGTCGGCGGGCCGAGGCTGAGTCGGGATATTACCGATCCCTGGTCGATTACAACCGCGCGGTCATGCGGATGCACTTCCGCAAGGGTTCGCTGCTCGAATACAACGGCGTCTATTTGGCAGAGGGCCCCTGGCCGGGCAAGGCCTATTTCGACGCCATGCGTCGCGCTCGTCAAAGGGACGCAGCCTTGTATCTGGACTACGGCTTTACGCGGCCTGACGTGATGAGCCGCGGACCCAATCCTCAGACGGGCGGCACGTCGACCGGCGCGGCGTATCAAGGTCCAGTCGGCGGCGGCCAGCAAGCCCGCCCAAACCAGGGCAATCAGCAGCCGGAAACCTTGCCGGAAGTTCCTGCGGACGAGTTGATTCCGGCGCCGAGGCAACCGCTTGGCGGCATTTCCTACGACAGTGTCACGGCGGTCAGCTATCTGGAGCCGATGCCGGAAGCCTATGCCACGCACGCGCCGACCCCGCTGACCGACGTGTCGGTGGGGCCGTCCCCAGGCGGGGATGTCGAAAACCCGTTTCCTCGCGCTGCGACGGACGCGATCACTGCGCTTCCAACCGGGCTTCCAGCCTCCGAACCGGTGCTGAATCCGTTCGGCGCGGCGCAACCGCTGCCGGGGGCGACGTTCTTGGAAACCACGCTTTACCAGCCGACCGTTAGCCCGGACCAAGCGAATGACGCGCCTTCTCAGGTTGCGCCCGGCGGCATGGAAGTGCAACGCTGAGTACGCGGGGTGATTCCGATCTAAAGCCCTCGGCGCTGCCGGAGGACTATATTGACGACGGTGCGTCTCTGCGGCCGTCCCCCGGCAGAGCCGGGGGCTTTTATTTCGATTGGCGACCTAAACGACGATAGCCCTACCGCATTGGGAAGTGGGTCTGCTTGGCGAAGTGGATGGGGTCGGGAGTCTTTTTCAACTAGGAGGTTTCCCGGCGAAAAACGCGTCCAGTTGCAAAAGACTCCCGACCCCTTTCGCCAAAGAGACCCGCTACCTCGCCCTGGGAGCCGACCGCCGGGTCGGGTACAACTGCGGACGCACCGCGGCCTTTCCTATCTTTCGCGAACGCCCATGACGCCGTTCTTCTCATTCGACGGCATCGACGGCGTCGGCAAAAGTACGCAGCTTCGGCTGTTCTGCGAATGGCTTGAAGCGCAAGGGCGTCCGACCGTGGTTTGCCGCGATCCGGGGAGCACGCCGCTGGGCGAGCAGCTGCGGGCCATCTTGCTCAATAGCGACGAGACTGTCACGATCGGTCCGCGGAGTGAAATGCTGCTCTACATGGCGGCGCGGGCGCAGCTCGTGGACGAGGTCATTCGGCCTGCACTGGACGATGGCCGGACGGTCGTCTGCGACCGTTTCCTGCTCGCCAACCTCGTTTACCAGGGCTACGCCGGCGGGCTGGACGTCGAAGCGATTCGGCAGGTCGGCGCGGTGACCGTCGAGGGCGTATCGCCCGATTGCACGTTTCTCCTGGACATGGAGCCTGCCGCCGCCCTGGCTCGCGTCGGACGCCAGCTAGATCGCGTGGAAAGTCGCGGCCCGGACTACCGGGACCGCTTAAGGGCAGGATTCCTGGCAGAGGCTGCCAATAGGGGCGATTCGATACATGTGATTGGCGCCGACCGGAACGTGGAAGATGTCCAGGCTGAAATTCGTGAGATTGCCCACGGAGTGCTGACCGCCTATTAAGCCCCCCGGCCGAACCTTCAGTACAAACGACAAAATGACGGGGTATGCAAGTTGTGCGCGTTTTACGCT